>JAVJQK010000041.1 GCA_040218145.1 Sandaracinaceae bacterium
GTCCCGAATCAAGCGCTTCGCGCTTGCTCCGGGCCTAGCAGTTCTAGTCAGGGGCTTTTCGCAAAAGCCCCTCGCTGCGGCGGCAAAGCCGCCTTCGCTTCACCCGAAAACGACGCGCCTGCGGCGCTTCTAGCCCCAAATGCAGGCACATTGTGGAACCAGGCGCTGGATTTGGGGCTAGAGAGAACGCATGACGACCGCCGGTCTCCCTCGCTCCGTCCGCGACCTCGGGGCGGGCTTCACCAACATCCGTGGGTCCTTCAAGCTGCTCGGGGTCGACCTCGGGACCCAGTGCTCGCTCGTCCGCCGGCCGAGCGGCCGCTACGTGCTGCTCGACGCGTGCGGGCTCGACGAGGAGACCGCGGCCTGGCTCGACCGGACGACCGAGGGCGGGGCGCTGCTCGACGCGGTGCTGCACCTGCACCCCTTTCACACGCTGAGCGTGCGCGAGATGCACGAGCGCTACCCGGACGCGAAGCTCTACGGGACGCTGCGCCATCACGACCGCGCGCGCGACCTGCCGTGGGAGCCGCTCACCACGGACGACCCGGAGCTGCACGAGTCCTTCGGCGACGCGCTGCGCTTCAGCGTGCCGCGCGGCGTGGTGCTGATCTCGGACGACGAGAAGGTGCACTTCTCGTCCGTCCTCGCCATCCACCCGGCGTCGAAGACGCTCCACGTCGACGACACGCTCGTCTACGTGCGGCTCCCGAAGGCGCTCCGCTGGCTGAAGGAGGACTCGCTGCGCTTCCACCCCACGCTGTCGCGCGCGCTCGAGAACCGCCCCGGCGCCGCCGCGGACTTCCGCGCCTGGGCCCGGGAGCTCGCGCGGGAGCTCGAGGGGGTCGAGAACATCTGCGCCGCCCACTCGGCCGTGCTCCGCGGTGACCGAGGTGACGCGCCGAAGGCCCGCGTCGAGCGGGCGCTCGAGAAGGCGGAGCGCGCCCTGAGCGCGCACGAGCGCGAGCACCGCTGAGCCCACGGAGTCGTCAGGCGCGGACCCCGGCCACCACGGCGATCAGCGGGTCGTCCGTGTCGCCGAAGCCCAGCGCGTGCGGGGAGATGCGGCAGGTGCGACCCGACTCGAAGCGCGCGAGCCACGGCGGCGGCGCGAAGCCGGCCCGCTCGACGCGCTCCACCCAGCGCTGCGCCGGCTCGTGCTGCTCCACGCGGTCCTCGTCTCGCCCGAGGATGTCCTCGAGCTCCCGGCCGAAGAACATCAGCTTCACGCGCGCCTTGTGATCGGCCCCGATGGGCTGCGCGTCGATGTGGCGGAAGGCCTGTCCGAAGTGCCGGCGCGCGTTCTCGAAGCGCTCGCGCAGGCACGCCGCGCGGTGGTCCGAGCTCGGCTCCGCGATCGAGACCACGTCGATGCCCGCCTCGAAGAAGGCGTGGAACAGATCCGCGCGCGAGTCGCGCGCCTCCAGGTCGCCCATGTGGTGCAGCGCGAACGACGCCATGACCGCGCGCGGCGCCGGCGCCATCGCGACGGCCTCGAAGAACGACGGTGGCAGATACTCGGCGACCTCCCAGACCGGCTGGAGCGCGAGGCTCGCCCCCGCCCGGTCCGCGGCGTCGTGCACGGCGCGCGTGGCCTGCTCCAGGCAGTCGGCGTTCGGCTCCACCAGGAACACGTGCCAGCGACGAGCCCCGAGCCCGGAGAGGAGCTCGGCCTCGCGCTGCCCGGTCCCGCAGCCGATCGAGACGAGCGTGACCGCCTCTGCGCCCTCGAGCGCGAAGCGAAGCTGGTCGCGCACCAGCCGGGACGCGTCGACCACGGGGGGCAGCGCGGCGCCCAGCATCTGGAACAGCTCGATCTGCGGGACCGCGAGCTGACGCAGGTAGAGGTTGGCGTGGTCGTGAAGCGCCTGATCACGCCGGGCGAGGGCACGGGCGAACGCGAGCAGCGTCAGCGCTTCGGGGTCACGCGTGTCGTGGAGTGTGTCGATGAGCTCGCGGAGCACGCCCCGGTCCAGGTGACCGTCGGCGGCGTCCTCCACGAGAGCGGAGAGAACAGACCATCCAGATTTCATCCACTGCCTCCCCCCACTCGCACCACGAGGCTTGCGCCAACGAGCAGGGGATACCCACGCCACAGGGTACGTCCGCTGAACGTATCGCGTCAACCTTTTTAGCGTGTGGCTAACCTGCGTAGGGGTTTTCCCCACCGAAAACACAGGGGCTGTGGCGACACCCTCGGTGGTTCGCTCCTTGCCCACGGCGCGGCGTTTCGAGATACTCCATGGTGGTGGTGCGCGGAGACGCTCGATGTCGAAGCTCGAGATGTTCGCGAAGGCGTCGGGCTACGGCCTGGCCTTCCATGGTCCCGTCCTGATCCAGCTCTGGCAGGAAGGCACGCCCGACCAGGGCGCGATGAAGGCCGTCGAGGCGGCCGAGGCGCTCTCACGCCAGCAGCACACGAAGGTGGGCTCGCTCATCATCGTCACGGAGCACGCCAGCCTGCCGTCCCCGAGGGCGCGCAGCATCCTGGCCGACCTCCCGAGCCGACTCGGTCGCGCCTCGGGGGTGGCGCTCGTGCGCGAAGGGGAGGGCTTCCGCTCGGCCGCGGTGCGGGCCGTGATGACCGGCATCATGATGTTCTCGCGGGAGCCGGTGCCGCACCAGATCTTCGCAAGCAGCGATGACGCGATCGCGTGGCTGTGCGGGCTCGTCGACGCGAGCCCCGGGGCCCTGGCGGAGTCGCTGGCGACCCTGCGCGCTGAGTTCACCTGAGCTCGCCAGAGGGGCGCGTCAGGGACAGACGACGCCGCCGCCGCGGGGCGGGATGGCGATCTGCACGAGGGTCTCGCGCAGGTTGTTGATGCCGTCGCCGCGCAGGATGACGTTGAGGAAGAAGCTCTGCCCCACGTCGGTCTGCGGGATGCGGTCGTTGGCGAGGAGGATCCGGAACTCGACGCGCGTGCCGGGCCGGACGTCGTCGAAGCGGTCGCCGCGAGCGACGGCGCCGTCGGCGGGCGTGGCGCTGAAGGCGACGATCTCCTGCACGAAGCCGGTCGCGTCGACCTCGTCACCCGGGAAGTCCTCGAGCACCACGTCGACGTCGATCGGGACCTCCTCGACCAGGATGCGCACCGCCTCGATGACCGACGGGCCGAGCTCGCGCCCGTCGCGGCCGATGTCGAAGACGAGCGGGGTGCCGTCCGGCCGGACCGCGCCCGTGTCGCGAGCCAGCGCCGTGAGATGCGCGCGGCCCGTCTCGCCGAAGTCGCCCGAGTTCAGGCCCAGCACCTTCGCCCCGATCGCGCGGAGCGCGGTGACCGTCTGGTCGTAGGTGTGAGGCGTCGGGCGGATGCCGGAGTAGGTCTCGTCGCCGCCGGGCCCGTTGTGGCTGGGCGCGTCGGTGAAGGCGAGGATGATCGGGGGCTCGCCCTCCCGGAAGCAGGGGTAGCCGACGAGGCCGGGGCCGCAGCTCCGCGGCCGCACGTACTCGCCGATGCCCTCGCCGGTCGCTACCTGGTAGAGCGCCTCGACCATCGACTCGGGGGTGTCGCTCCCGCTCTGCAGCGGGAGATCGTCGACCGCGATCTGCACGCGCTCGAGGTCGTTGGTCTGGGCCTGCAGCAGCCGGAAGACCTCGTCGCCCTCGGCGCCGTAGCCGAGCGCGGTCTCCGGGAAGTCGGCGAAGTGGCCGACGCCGACGCGGATGTCCGGGATGGAGTCGCCGAGGCCCGGGATGATCACGCTGCGCAGGTTGTCGCGGATCTGCATGATCTCGTCGCTCATGCTCCCCGTCACGTCGACGAGGAAGAAGATCTCCGCGCTCTGGATCTGCGCGACGAAGGACACGCGGAGCTCGCTCGGCGGATCCATGAAGGGCAGCTCGATGCACTCGTCCGGCGTCGGGCCCCCGTCGAGGCCGGAGTCGATCCCCGAGTCGGTCCCGGAGTCGAAGATCACGACGCCGCCGTCCTCCACGGGCTCGGGGACGAGGAGCTGACTCTTGGATCCGCACGCGACGGCGGAGAGCGCCATCAGCAAGATCCCGAGGTGTCGCGTCGAATGCATGTCGCTCCAGGCCAAAGAGGTGCGCAGGCACTGTAGCAAGAGCCGTGCGCCACCGTGAGGTGGCCAGTGCGCCGTGTTTCCGTCAACCCACGAGGCGCTCGCGTGCCACGGTGTGCCGGGCGGGTGGCAACGAGCTCACGGTCCGCGGACGCGCCGCGAGCCGTCGCCGGACCTCGCGCTGCCGGGCGCGGGTCAGCGGGAAGCGGCGAAACACCCAGAGCGCGGCGAGCACGAGCGCGGTCGGGGGCCCCGCGAAGAGGAGCTTCAGCCCGAAGAGGGTCTCGGCGCTCTGCGCGGCCTGCTCGCGGTAGCCGATGAGCCAGAGCCCGACCCCCACGCCCCCCGCCGCGGCGGCGAAGGCGCACTTCCGGAGCAGCGCGGAGAAGCCCGCGAAGAGCCCCTCGCGCCGCTCCCCGTGCGTGAGCTCGTCGAGATCGACCACGTCGGCGCTCAGCGCGTGCATCAGCGTCCAGAAGCCGACGTTCGAGGCGCCGCTGAAGATCATCACGGCCCAGAGCGCCCAGCGCTGGCCGGGGCCGACGAAGAACACGCTGACGAAGGCCACGCTGCTCAGGCAGAGGCCCAGCCGGAACGCGGCCGCCTTGCCCCAGCGCGCGGAGACGCGGATCCACGCGGGGTAGCTGCAGATCGCCGCGCCCGCGTTGACCGCGAAGGCGCCCATGTGCACGACCGGGTCGCGCTCGCCCATGACGTGCTCGAGCACGTAGAGGAAGAGCGCCTGCACGAAGGCGAGGCCGAGCGCGGCGAGGCAGCTGGCCCCGAGCAGGACGCGGAAGGCGGCGTTGTCGCGCAGGGCGGCGAGCGCCTCGGGCAGCGGCGTCGCGGAGGGCCGCGCGCGGGGGTCCTCGTAGGTGCCGCGGTGGGTGATCAGGAGCGCGCTCGCGGCGAGCGCCCCGATGACGATCCCCGCGATGCCGAAGGCCTCACGCGCCAGCTCGCGCTCCCCGCGGAAGCCCAGCGCGAGCATGAGGGCGGGCGGCAGCAGGAGCCCCATCAGATCGCCGACGTTGCCGAGCTGCTCGCGCGAGGCGGCGAGCCGGGTCCGCTCGGCGTAGCCCCGCGCCATCTCGGGCAGCAGGCTGAGCGCGGGGACCTGCGCGACGGTCTTGGCGCTGAAGAGGAAGAGGAGCGAGCCGGTGAACCAGAGACCGAGCGCGGCGCCCTCGAGGCCTCGGGGCGGCGCGAGCAAGAGCACTACCCCGACGCCGACCGGCAGCGCCGCCATCAGGATGTAGGGGCGCCGACGGCCCGCGCGCCAGCCGCGCCTCGAGGTCGGCGTCCGGTCGGACAGTCGCCCCATCCAGACGTCGCTGACGGCGTCCCAGAGCGTCGCGGTGAAGAGCCCGCCGCTGACCCAGAGGGGCGAGAGGCCGACCACGTCGGTGTAGAACACGAAGAGGTGCACACCGAGGCAGGTGCCGATGACGTTCTGCGCCAGACCGGAGGCGCCGAACGCGAGGCGCGCGGAGCGCGTGACGCGCGCGGGCAAGCCGCTCATCGGACCCGCCCGAGGTCGTAGGTGACCGAGACGACGCCGAGCGTGGTCAGCTCGTCCTGGCGTAGGACGTGATCGGTGTACCAGCCGCCCCGCACGAAGATCTCGACGCGGGTGACCTCCTCGCTCGGGCGCTCGAAGGTGAGCATCAAGACCGGGCCCACCTGATGCCCGAGGTATCCGGACGCGGGAACGAAGCGCAGGCTGTCGTACGCGCCGAAGCGGAAGCCGACGTCGGCGGAGAGCGCGAGCTCGGCCAGCAGGAGCGCGTCGTTCTCCAGCACCCAGTCTCGCCCCGCCAGGATGAGGTCGTGCTTCAGGCTGTAGAAGTAGGGCGCGTCGCCGAGCGTCACGTGGCCGAGCTGCGTCTCGTTCCAGATCAGCAAGCGCGCCGGCCCGAGCGGCACGAGGCCCTGGAGCGTCGCGGCGACCGTGAGGTTCCAGCCGCCCGCCGTCTCGCCCGCGTGGCCGGGCAGCTGCTCCGCGCTCACGTCGCCGTCGTACCCGTCGACGGGGTAGTAGCCGGCGCCGTCCATCCCGATCGGCCACATGGCGGTGCCCGTCATCTCGGCCCGCAGGACGAGGAAGGCGAGCGGTGAGACCTGCAGGTAGCCGCCGTGAATGGCGTAGACCGGGGAGACGTAGCCGACGGCCCCCGCCTCGGCGTGCGCGCCCGAGAAGAGCAGCTCGTCCGGGTCGCCGAGGCGGCCGCGCAGCCCCGCCCGCAGCTGGTGCTCCGCGCCCATCGGGTTGAGCAGGAGCACCAGGCGCTCGTGCAACACGCCTCGGACCTCCGGCGCCTGCGCGGCGGCAGAGGAGGCGCTCGCGCTCGAGAGCAGGAGCAGCAGCCCAAGATGTCTCACGGCGACCATGTCCGACCTGAACAGCACCGATGATGCCAGCGCCTCTCCGCCCCGCCTCGAGCGCCTCTCGGGGGGAGTCGTGCAGAACGCTGCACAGCCCCGACGCCGCCGCGTGCCCACTCGGGCCGTTGGAGAGGTAGGCTCGGCGAAGACGAGGAGGCTCGAGAATGCGTTTGCCCATCACCCTGGCGCTCCTTCTGAGCGCATGTGGATCGCAGGAGACCGCGATCGATCCGACGCCGGTAGAGGCCCCCGTCGACACCGCTCCCACCGAGGAATCGACCGTCCAGGACGAGAGTGAAGAGACGCCCGCCACCGCGCCGGCCGAGCCCAGCGCCGTCTTCGCCGCCTCCACACGCGCGTTCGGCGCCGACCTCTACCGGCGCCTCCGGTCGCGCGAGGGCAACCTCGTCGTGAGCCCGGGCAGCATCGACATCGCCTTCGCGATGACCTTCGCCGGCGCGCGCGGCGAGACGGCCGCGCAGATGGCCCGCGTCTTCCACTTCGGCCAGGACGGGGACGCGCTACACGCCGCGGCACAGGCGCAGCTCGCGCGCTGGAACGACCCGGACCGCGACACCTACGAGCTGCGCGTCGCCAACCGCATCTTCGCCAAGCAGGGCATGGACATCCAGCCGGACTTCGCCGCCATCACGCGCGAACGCTACGGCGCCCCGATGGAGCTGATCAGCTTCTCGCCCCCGGAGGCGGCGCGCGCCCACATCAATCGCTGGGTCGCCGAGCAGACGCGCGAGCGGATCGACGAGCTGCTCCCGAGCGGGGCGCTGGACGCGACGACGCGCATGGTCCTGACGAACGCCGTCTATTTCCTCGGGAACTGGAAGACGCAGTTCCCGGAGGACGCGACCCGCGAGGAGCCGTTCTACGTGAACGGCGAGGGCGTCCCGGCGCGCACCATGCACCTGACCCACTCGTTCGGCTTCGCGCACAGGGACGGCGCGCAGCTGCTCGAGATGCCCTACGTCGGCGACGCGCTCTCCATGGTGATCGTGCTCCCCGACGCGCAGGACGGCCTCCCCGCGCTCGAGGAGGGCCTGACCGCAGAGCAGCTCGCGCAGTGGACGAGCGACCTCGAGGAGCAGCCGGTCACCGTGTCCTTGCCCCGCTTCCGTCTCGAGATGGACGAGCCGCTCGAGCTGAAGGAGACGCTCAGGGCGATGGGCATGCCGCTGCCGTTCCAGGCGGACGCGGACTTCTCCGGCATGAGCGCGCCGTCGGACCCCGACGAGCGGCTGAGCATCGACGAGGCCTACCACATGGCCTTCATCGAAGTGACCGAGGCCGGCACCGAGGCCGCGGCCGCGACCGCCGTCGTGATGGGGAGAGGCGCCGGTCCAGCCGCCGCGCCGCCGACGCGCTTCACGGCCGATCACCCGTTCCTCTTCTTGATTCGCGACACGCAAACCGGGAGCATCCTGTTCATGGGTCGAGTGAACGACCCGCGACCGTGATGAGCGACTCTCCCATCGACGGCTTCCTCCCCGACGAGGCCGAGGACGACGATCTGGCGCCGACCCGCGCGGAGCCCGTGCACCTGCCGGCGAGCGCCCAGGCGCCGGATCCGTTCGACGAGGCGACCTTCGAGGACGACACGACCCAGACCGAGGAGGCCGACGACGGGGCGCTCGACGAGCCGGCGACGGCGCCGTCGCCCTTCGCGGCGCCCGTCGACACCGGCATTCGCGCCGTGACCGGCCGCGTCACCAAGCCCGTGCGCGGCGCCATCACCCGCCCCGCGAGCCCCAACGCCCACGCCCTCCGACCGCTGTCGGACGAGGTCGACGGCGAAGAAGAGGCCGAGACGGTGATGAACTACGTCGACCCGCTGGCCGAGCCCGAGGAGATGCCGACCGCGCAGCGCTTCGCGTCCATCGGCGACATCGAGCCGGCGACCCAGGTGGAGCCCCTGCCGGCCCCGCCCGCGCTCGAGAACGCCAGCGGCTTCCGCGTCGCGCCGCCGCCCGCGCTGCCCGAGATCGACCCCGCGCCCGTCGACGCCCAGCCCGTGGGTCGCGCCGTGCTCATCATGGTCGCGGTGGGCGTGCTCAGCCTCATCCTCGGCCTAGGCGGCGGCATCATCGCCTGGGTCGCGCTGAACTGAGAAGGGTGCCGAAGGCCCCTCCTCGGTTCCCCCTGCCCCTGCCCTTGCCCTTGCCCGCGATTGGCAAGCACGCGCAGTGCAATCAACGCGAGCTCGCGGAGCCTCCGCGGGCAAGGGCAACGGGCAAGGGCAAGGGGCAGGCTTCAATCGCCCTCTGGGCCGAGTTGGCGCCTGCTACCGGCTCACCGGGTACTTCGACAGCTTTCGCTGCAGGGTGCGGCGATGCAGCCCGAGCAGGCGCGCCGCCTGGCTGATGTTCCCGTCGCAGTCCGTGAGCACGCGGTTGATGTGCTCCCACTCGGCGCGCGCGAGCGACGGCACGCTCTCTGGCGGCTCGACCGCCTCGCCCGCCTTCTTCTGGAACGCGCGCAGGATCTCGTCGATCTCGGCCGGCTTCGTCAGGTAGTCGACCGCGCCGCGGCGCACGGCCTCGACCGCGGTGGCGATGCTCCCATAGCCCGTCAGGAGGACCACGTGAGTCGCCGCGTCGATCGCGAGCAGCTGGTCGACGAGCTCCAGCCCGCTCATGCCGGGCATGCGTAGATCGACGAGCGCGTGCTCGGGGCTCTCGCGGCGGGCGGCCTCGAGCGCCTCCTCCCCCGAGGCGACCGCGGTCACCTCCCAGCCGCGCGTCTCGAAGGCGCGGGTCAGCATCGCGCGAAAGCGCGCGTCGTCATCGACCACCAGGACCGTGGGTTTCATGGCTCCATCCGTCTACCAGGCGTGCGCGGGACGTGCAGCCTCACGGCGGTGCCGCGACCGGGCTGCGATTCGATCTCGAGGCTCCCCCCGAGCTGCTCCGCGAGCGCGCGCACGAGGAAGAGGCCGAGGCCCATGCCGCGCCCCTCGGGCTTGGTGCTGAAGAAGGGATCGGTGGCGCGCGCCGCGACCTCCGCGGGCATGCCGACGCCCCGATCCGTGACCTCGAAGCGGACCTCGTCCGGCTCGACGCCGACCCGCAGGGCCACCGGCTCCCCCGCCTCGAGGCTCGCGTCGAGGGCGTTCCTGACGAGGTTGCGCAGCGCCGTCGCGAGCGCGCTCACGGGCAGCTCCGCCGTCGCCTCGAGCGCGCCCTCGACCTTCACGCGCTCGCGCTCGCTCCCGAGGCGCGAGAGGGAGGCGTCGACGATCGCGGCGAGCGTGGTCTCCGCGAAGCCCTCTCCGCGCGCCTCGCCGCCCGCCTCGCTGAGCCCCTGGAGCACCTCGCGGCAGCGCCGGCCCTCGTCCCGGATGAGCCGCGCGTCGGCGAGGATCGTCTCCGGGAGCCCGCGCCCGCGCAGCGCGTCCTCGAGCTCCCCCGCCGCGAGCAGCATGGTGTTGATCGGCGTCCCGAGCTCGTGCGCCGCCCCCGCCGCGAGGCCCGTCAGCGCGGCCACCTGCGCGCTCCGCGCCGCCCGCTCCCGCTCGTCGTGCAGCGCGGCGTCCCGCTGCGCGATGGCGGAGGTCAGACGCGTCACGAAGAGCGCGACGAGCGCGGCGACCACGCCGAACGCGATCCACATGTCGCGGAGGTGCGCGCGGAAGTCGTGCGCGTGGTGCGCGACGGGATCGTCGATCGCGAACAGCGCCGCGTAGCCCATGATCGAGCAGGCGAGCAGCGCGACGACCCAGCGCGTCCCGAGCAGCACCGCGGCCATGGTGATGAACACGAAGTAGAGCGCCGTGAACGGGTTCATCGGCCCCCCCGTCAGGTGCAGCAGCGCGGTGAGCGAGAGCGCGTCGACCACCAGGACCGCGCCGATGGGCGGCGCCGCGCGAGAGAGCGCGAAGACGACGTTCGAGAGCGCCAGCAGCCCGAGCAACACCAGCGGCGGCCACAGGGCAGGCGGGCGCGCGCTCGTCAGGGCCGACACGAGCGCGAGGCCCTGCGCGGCGAGGGTCAGCCAGCGCAGGCGGATGAGCCAGCTCAGACCAACGACGTCGGCGTGCGGACGCATCACGCGCGGAGCCTAGCTAGCGGAAGGCGCGCGCGCCGGATTCGAGCGCGAGCAGGAGCTCGAGCCCGATCGCGTCCGCCGGCGCGTCCACGGCGACCTGCGAGATGGCGTCGGCCGGGTCGAGGTGAAGGGTCAGCGCCGCGCCCGGCGTGTCGTCCGAGACCACCAGTGGCGCGTCGAGGGGCAGCCTCCACACGCGCATCGCGTAGCCGCGCGCCTCGAACGGGGCTCCCTGCGCGACTCCGTCCGCGCGCAGCGTCCAGCCGTCGAGGGCGTCCTGCGGGGCGAGCACGAGCTCCAGCCCGCAGTACGCTCCGCGCTCCGGATGCAGGACGCCGATGGACGCCGCGTCCTCCAGGGGGAGCGTCGTCGGAGCCGCCAACCCGTTGCCGCTCCGGTCGGGGTGGAGCGCGTGCGCGCGGCCGATCAGGGCGGCCTCGATGAGGCTGGCGCGGCGCTCGCACGGCACGAGACGCGCGTCCTGCACGGCCAAGTCGGCGGCCACGATCGAGACCGGGTGGCCGTCCACGCTCGTCCCGCCCATCGCGTCGAGCGAGAGGGTCAGCTCCACGGCGCCGCCGCGCTCGGCCACCAGCACGCAGGACGGCGCGGTGGCCATCACGAGGGTCAGCAGCGAGGCGAGGATCGTCGCGCGCACGGCGTGCATGTACGGTCGTCGAGCCGCGGCGCCCATGCGGCGGATCGTCGCAGCGTCGGTCACGGCGCCGCGTCCACGGTGAGCGCGGCGCGGATCGTCCAGCCCTCCTCGCGCCCGCCGTCGCTGATCTGCGCCACGGGCACGCGCACCCCGAGCTGCACGGTCCAGTCGGTCGTCGGCGCCCAGAGCAGCTCGGGCGAGAGGAAGACCGCGAAGTGATCCGAGCGCGGATCGCGCACGCCGCCGATCGTCGCGGGCGCGTCGAGGCGGGTGTCGATCGCGGCCCGCAGCGTGAACGCTCGGTCGAAGCGGTGCTGCCCGGCCACGGTGGTCGAGAGCGAGGGGCCCGGCGTGTCCGCGTAGCGCCCCGCGAAGGGGAGCGAGACGGTGGCCGACGCGAAGAGCGCCCACGGGTCGGCGAAGTGTCCGTACTGCAGGCCGAGCAGAGGCGCGAGCGCGCCCGCGCCGCTCTGGGCGTCCACGGGCAGGAGCCCGCGCGCGTCGGCGTGATCGAGGGAGGTCGGCACGCGGAGACCGACGCTCGGCCCGAAGACGTGGGAGGGCGCGAAGGCGCGGTCCCGAAGCCAGAGAAAGCGCGCCCGGACCTCCCCGTCCCCCGGGCCGAGGGTGGTGTAGCGCGCGCGCTGCGCGTCCCGAAGATCGCGGAGCAGGAGCGGGAGCGTGGCCGAGAGCGTCACCCAATCGGCCGGCGCGTAGCTGATCGAGAGATCGGCGCGTCCTTCGACGAGGCGCGTCTCGCCGACGCGGTCCCAGAGCGTCGCCACGCCGAGCGACGCCCGGACGCGCCCCGCGAGCGGCGGCTCGGCCCCCATCACGGTGAGCGTCGGGTCCCCGGCCCCACAGGTGACGCACGCCAGCGCCCTCGCCGGAACGAAGGCGAGCGCGAGGGTCAGAGCCGCGAGCGAGGCGCGCACGTGCGGGGGGTAGCGTCGGCGCGCCGCGGGCGTGAAGGGGCTGCGACAATTGACCGCAGCCAGCGAAAGGCGTCCAATGAGCCGTGGTCAGGTGGGTGTGGTGGTGCGTGCGGAGGGGGTGGTCGGCGGCGCTCGCGTGTCTGCTCGCGGCGGGCTGCGCGAGCGGCGTGGACATGCTGGTCGACGTGCGCACCGACGTGACGCCCAACGGGGAGTTCGACGAGGTGCGGGTGACCGTCGACGACCACGTCGTGCAGCGCACCCTGGCCGAGCTCGGATCCGACGCCGACTGGATCGCCGCCGTGCGCGTGGCGGAGTTTCCGGGCCTGGAGCCCGCGACCCGCGACGTACGCGTCGAGCTCCTCCTGGCTGGCGCGGTGGTGATCGCGCGGAGCGTGCGCGTCGTCCACCGCGAGGCGCGCGTCGTGAACGTGGTCCTGACGCGGAGCTGCGTGGGCGTGACTTGCGAAGACGCGGCCGCGCCGTCGTGTCTGGCCGGTCGATGCGTCGCACCTGACTGCGTGACCGGGAGCGAGCCGACCTGCCCGGCGCCGGAGTGCACCTCGGACGAGACGTGCCAGCCAGCCGCAGATTGCGGGGCCGTGCGCTGCGAGGAGGGGACCTGCCTCTACCTCCCGATGAACGGGTGCGCGAACCCCGAAGCGGTCTGCGATCCGCGGGTCGGCTGCGTCCTGACGGACGGCTCGACGGAGTGCGGCGCGTCGTGCGCGTGCCTCGACGGCCCCTGCGACATCACCTGCCGCGGCGACTGCAGCGTCACCTGCGAGGACGACTGCGAGGTCGAGTGCGCCGAGGGGGACTGCGACGTCACCTGCCACGACTTCTCCGACTGCGTGGTGCGCTGCGCGGCCGGCACGAGCTGCGTGGTCGACAACGTCGGGTCCGGCGACGTCGACCTCCGGTGCAGCGGCGAGTGCACTCTCTCCACCACCGACGGCAACGTGAACGCGACCTGCGATGGGCCCCGCTGCGATCTCACCGAGTGCGGCGACAACGCCACCTGCGGGCTCACGTGCACGGCCGACGACGCGGTCTGCACGCTCAGCGGATGTGGTGGCGGCCTCTGCACGCTCGACTGCAACGGCGCGCGCCCCGACTGCAGCATCGACCGGTGCCTCGACAACGCGGACTGCGACGTGCGCTGCCCCGAGGCGGGCGCGCGCTGCGACATCACCCTCTGCGAGGGCGGCAGCTGCCGCGTGGACTGCGACGGAAGCGACTCCATCTGCGGCATCACCGACTGCCCGATGAACGCGGACTGCGAGGCGCGCTGCCGGGCCCCGCGCTCCACCTGCGAGGTCGTCGGCTGCGGCGGCGGCAACTGCGAAGCCCGGTGCGAAGGCGCCGAGACCCGCTGCGACGTCCGCGACTGTCGAGACCGCGCGGACTGCCGGGGCAACTGCAGCGAGGGCGCGGCGTGCCTGACCCAGCTGTGCACCGACGGCGCGACCTGCGACCTCATCTGCGACCTGATGAGCTGCGCGGACGACCCCTGCGTCGAGAGCGGCGGCGCCTTGACCTGCGGCGGCGGCGGCCCGTGCGCGTGTGGCTGATCAGGGCGTGACCGCGGCGGTCGCCGCCTTCACGGTGTAGGCTCGGCCGCCGTGCGCGCGCGCCTCGAGAGCCTGCTTGATCGGTACTTCCCCGGCATGGGGTGGAGGCCGCTCTATCTGACGGCCGCCGCCACCTGGCTGATGGTCCTCTACCACCACCACGGCGGGCAGTACGAGGCGCCGACGTGGTTCCTCGAGGGCAGCCAGAGCCTGCTCGGCATCGAGGTGGAGGAGCTGCACCGCCACCTCTGGTCGCACGCGTCCGCGATCGTGCTCTTGATGATCGCCCCGCTGATCCTGTGCTGGGTCGGCGAGCGCTGGAGCCCCATCCACCTCGGCTTCGGCGTGCGCGAGGCGGGCCCGGAGATCCTGATCGTGCTCGGCCTGTGGGCGGCGATGGTCCCGCTGGTGTGGCTGGTGCACGACCTGCCGGCGTTCGAGCAGGTCTACCCGCGCCTCGCCGAAGCGAAGGACGACGTGAGGCTCTACCTCGTCTTCGAGGGCCTCTACCTCTTCAAGTGGATCGCGTGGGAGTTCTTCTTCCGCGGCTTCATGCTCTTCGCCTTCCAGAAGGACTTCTTCCAGCGCTCGATCCTGATCTCGACCATCCCCTTCACCCTGATGCACTACGGCAAGCCGGAGCTCGAGATGGCCTCGGCGATGATCGCCGGCCTGGTGCTCTGCTTCATCGCCCTGCGCAGCCGGAGCATCTGGCCCGGCGTGCTGCTTCACTGGCTCGTCGCGAGCACCATGGACTTCATGGCGTCGAGCTTCTGGCGCTGAGCTGACGCGCGATCATCGCCTCGCTGCTCGCCCGGAGCGCGGCCGCCGCGTCGACGTCCCCGAGCGCCTCGAGCGCGGCCGCGATCGCCGCCGCGGTGTGCACCTTGTCCGGGGAAGGAGCGCGGCGGAGCCTCGCGTGCGGGCCGACGTCCACCCGCACCGGCTGCACGCCCGGGAGCGCGGCGAGCCGACGTGCGATGCGCCCCGCGCGACGCCACGAGCCGTCCGGGACCAGGAGCCGCACGCGCCCTTCGATGGGCTCGATCGGCCGCGCGCCCTCGCTCGGATGCAACAGGAGGTGCGTCTCCCCCTCGCGCAGGAGCAGGGAGGGATCGAGCCGCGGCGCGCGCCGGCCCCACACCGCCAGCTCGCTGTTCCAGAGCCCGAGCACCGCGAGCCGCCCCGTGTTGCTCGGCTGCCGCCACTCGCGCACGTGCGGCACGAGGACCACGCGCGTGCGGGAGGCGACCGGCCACAGCAGGGCGCAGACGCAGTCCGTGTCCAGCAGCCGGCACCGCGCGCACCGCGGCTGCGTTCGTTGGCGGCCCATCGCTCCAGACAGTAGCCCGTGCTAGGGCTGGCCGGTGCCTCGCGTGATGGTGATCGGCCTCGACTGCGCGCCGCCCGCGCTGGTCTTCGACCGCCTCGAGGCCGCGCTGCCCAACCTCACCAAGCTCCGCCGGCGCGGGGCGTGGGGCCCGCTCCGCTCGGTGGCCCCGCCCATCACCGTGCCAGCCTGGGCGTGCATGGTCAGCGGCCGCGATCCGGGCGAGCTGGGGCTGTACGGCTTCCGCAACCGGGTGCCCGGCACCTACGATCTGTCGGTCGCGGACGGAGACGCGGTCCAGGTCCCGCGGGTCTGGGACCTGGCGGGCGAGGCCGGCAAGCGCGTGGCCGTCTGCTACGTGCCGATGACCTCGCCGCCGAAGCCGGTCCACGGCGTGCTGGTGGGCGGCTTCCTCGGGAGCGACGAGGTCAACACGTACCCGGCCGCGCTCGGGCCCAGCCTCGAGGCGCGTTTCGGGCCGCACCGCCCCGACGTCGACGAGTTCCGCACCGAGGACAAGCAGGCGCTCCTCGACGCGCTGTACGACACGACGACCCTGCACTTCGACGTGTTCGGCGCGCTCTGGCGCGAGGAGAAGCCGGACTTCGCGATGATGGTCGAGATGGGGACCGACCGGCTCCATCACGCGCTCTGGACCCACCTCGACCCGAGCGCGCCGGAGCACGACCCCTCGCACCCGCTCGTCCGTGAGGCGAGGGACTACTACGCCTTCGTCGACGCGCAGGTGGGCGCGCTGATCGAGCAGGCCGACGACGACACCGCGATCCTCGTGTGCAGCGATCACGGCGCGCGGCGCATGGAGGGCGGGGTCTGCGTCAACGAGCACCTCCGGCGCACGGGCTGGCTCGTGCTGCGGGAAGAGCCGGCGAGCCCGCGCGCGTTGACGCCCGACATGATCGACTGGTCCCGGACGAAGGCCTGGAGCACGGGCGGCTACTACGCGCGCGTGTTCTTCAACGTGGCCGGGCGCGAGCCCGAGGGCCTGGTGCCCCCCGAGGCGCTCGGAGACGAGCGCGCCGCCCTCGCGCGACAGCTGGAGGCGCTCGTGCCCGAGACCCGCGCCGAGACGCCGGAGGCGCTGTACCGTGCCGTCAACGGCCTCGCGCCCGACCTGCTGGTGTTCTTCGGCGATCTCCGCCGGCGCGCGCTCGGCACGGTGGGCGGGGAGGTCTTCGCGGACTCCGACGACCGCGGCCCGGACGGCTGCAACCACGACTGGGATGGCGTCTTCATCGCCGCCGGCGCGGGCGTGAGGGCGCGCGGGCCGCTCGAGGGGCTCTCCATTCACGACGTGGGCGCGACCGCGCTCGCGCTGCTCGGCGTCGACCGACCGGGCGACTGGCTGGGCACCGACCGGGCCGCAGCGAGCACGAAATGACCGCAAAACACCTCGTCATCGGGCTCGACGGCGCGGACGTCGACGTCATCGAGGGGCTCGGCCCCGAGCAGCTCCCCGCGATCTTCGGGCTGATGCGGCGCGGCGCGTGGGCGCGGCTGGAGAGCGTCAAGCCGCCCGCGACGCTGCCGAACTGGACGACCTTCCTCACCGGCGTCGATCCGGGGCGGCACGGCGTCTTCGACTTCACCTCCCGGCGCGGCTACGGCGTCGCGTTCACCGCGGGCACCATCCGCGAGGCGCCCACCGTCGCCGCGCGCCTCGACCGGCTCGGCAAGCGCTGCGCCCTCGTGGGCTTCCCGGCCACCTGGCCCCCCGAGCAGCTCGAGCACGGCGTCTTCATGAGCGGCTGGGACTCCCCCGTCGCCTTCGAGGCGGACCGCTCCTTCGTCTGGCCTCGCTCGCTGCACGACGAGATGACATCCCGCTTCGGCCCGAGCCGCTTCGACGACGTCGACGAGTTCGACGCCGAGCGCCCCGGCTGGCACGCCCGCTTGCCCGCGCAGCTCGTCGAGCGCGTGGCCCGCAAGACCGAGCTCGCGCGCTGGCTCCTCGAGCGCGACGACTGGGATCTCTTCGCCTTCTACTTCGGCGAGAGCGACACCGCCGCCCACCACCTCTGGGCGTTCCACGACCCCTCGTCCCCGCGCCACCGCGCCGGCCACGAGGACGCGCTCGCGCAGGTGTATCGCGCGCTCGACGCGGCCGTCGCCGCGCTGGTGGACGCCGCGGGCGACGACGTCGAGATCACCCTGGTGAGCGACCACGGCTCGGGCGGCGCGAGCGACCGCGTGCTCTACCTCAACCGCGCGCTCGCGGAGGCGGGCCTGCTCCGCTTCCGGCCGCGCTCGTGGACGGGCCCGCTCGTCGGCCGGGCCAAGGATCTCGCCCTGACCGCGCTGCCCGGCCGCGCGCGCCAGGCGCTCTTCTCGGCCGCCGGCCGCGCGCTCCCGGGCTGGGTCGAGTCCCGCGCCCGCTTCGGCGCCATCGACTTCCCGCGCACCCGCGCGTTCTCGGACGAGCTCAACTACTTCCCCGCCGTCTGGCTCAACCTGCGCGGGCGCGACCCGGACGGCACGGTCGATCCGCGCGACGTCGAGCACGTGAGAAGAGACGTGCAAGACGCGCTGCAGTCGCTCCGCGACCCGTGGACCGGCGCGCCCGTGGTCCGTGAGGTCGTGCCGCGCGAGGCCCTGTACGACGGGCCCCACGTCGAGCGCGCGCCGGATCTCATCGTCGAGCTCGAGCTGTCCCCTGGCGGCTCCTACAACGTCATGCCCAGCGCGAGCGCGCCGCCCGGCACCGGCCCGTGGAGGAAGCTCGCCCCGGAGGAGCACCTCGGGCGCAAGGGACGCAGCCTCCCCGGCAGCCACCGCGAGCGCGGCCTCTACGTCGCGGCGGGGCCCCGGGTCGCCGCGGGCGAGATCCGAGCGCGCATGCCCGACGCGACCGCGACCCTGCTCGCGCGCATGGGCGTGACGCCGGCGCCGGAGATGAGCGGGCGGGTGCTGCGGGAGGCGCTGGCCCGCCGGGCCTCGGGCGTGGCGCTCCCCGACGCGGCTCCGCCGGCGAGCGCGGCCCTTCGACACGCGCGGGGCGACCGCACCGCGCTCGAGCGGCGGCTCCGCGCGCTCGGGTACATCGACTGAGCCCGCTCCTGGTAGCAGTCCGTTGAAGAACCTCGCTCCTCGTCTCTCGGACGGGACGACCCGTCTCTCGGCCCGTGTCTCCTCGAAGATGCTGAAGCATCTCCTCGTCGCCCCGAACCGAGAACCGGGCCGTCGCGCTCCGAGATCCTTCGGGCTCGGTACTCCAACGGCCTGCTAGACTATGTTCCGCCCATGCGACCTCACTCGCCCACCTTGGCAGGCTCCATGTCGCCCTTCCCCTACAGCATTCATCCCGACGCCACCCTGCGTGACGCGCGCGCGATGATGGGCGAGCACGACATCCATCACCTCCCGGTGACCGCTCCCGACGGGACGATCCTCGGCATGATCTCCGACGCCGATGTCCTGCTCGCGGGGCAGCTCGCGGGTGAGAAGGCGGGCGACGCGCTGGTGGAGACCGTCTACGCGCGCGAGCCCTACGTGGTGGATCTCCACGCGGAGCTCTCCGAGGTGGTCGGGCACATGGCGGAGCAGCGCATCGGCTCCGCCATCGTCACCCGCCGCGGCAAGCTCGCCGGGATCCTGACCCACACCGACGTGTGCCGCGTCCTCGCCGAGCTGCTCGACGAGATCAGCCCGCCCCCCGAGAGCGGGCGCGTGGCGTGATCTTCGGCTAGGTTTGTCGGCCGTGAGCGCGACCGCCCAGCGAGCCGAAGGCCAGCGACCCGAAGAATCGTGGCGCCCGGGAGCCGACGTGGCCCCGGAGACGTGGCCGGAGAACGGCTACGACTGGCTCGGGCCGGAGGTGCTGATCGCGATCGGCAGCTCCAGCGAAGCGCAGCGCGCGAGTGAGGCCACGCTGCGCGCGCGGATCGCGGGCGAAGGTCACGCGCCGCCGTCGCGCGAGGCGCTCCGGGACTCGCTGGGCCGGCTCCGCGACGCCGGGCTCGTCGCGCCCGATCGCCTGCGGCTCAGCCCCGCGGCGCGCGCCCTCCTGGGTGGCGTCCGCCCGGCCTGGTGGCAGCGGCGATTCTGGTACGCCCACCTCGGCCTGCGCTGAGCGCGCTCAGGCGGGCTTGAACGCGCGGCTCATCGCGAAGGTGTAGCCCTTGGCGGTGTTCTCGAAGTGGTCGCTGCGGAGCTCCGTGAAGCCGACCTCGGTCAGGAGCGGCGCGACGCCGTGCCAGTCCCAGCGGTAGATGCGCGTCATCGTCAGCGCGCTCGCTTCGGGCGGCGCTCCGTCTTGCCGATCGAGATAGACGTGGTGCTCGTCGATCGTCGTCGCGTTGCGCTGCGCGAGCACCGTCAGGGTCACCGTGCGTCCCTCGAGCGTGTGCTCCCAGGCGACGCGCTCGCGCTCCATGTGATCCCAGTCCCAGTCCATCAGCTCCAGGCCATAGCCCTCGTGCGGCTTGGCGGCGTCGGCGAAGAAGAAGACCAGGGCGCCGCCGGGCGCGAGCGCGTCGTAGAAGCCCGCGAGCGCCGCGCGGAGCGCCGCCGGGTCCTCGATCCAGTGGAGCGCGTCGTTGAAGATCACGTCGTAGCGCCCAGGTCGATCGAGCGCGGCCCACTCCGCGTCGAACACCGGCACGTCCAGCCCCGCGGCCTCGAGCGCCTCGCGTGTGGCCTCCCGCGCCACGGGGCTCCGATCGCACGCCTCCACCACGAAGCCCGCCTCGGCGAGGTTGACGGTGTGGTCGCCGAGCCCCGCGGTCGAGTCGAGCAGGCGCGGCGCGCCGGGGTAGAGCCCCTTCAGCGCGCGCTGGCTGTCGCTCTTCCACTTGCGGAAGTCGAGCGGGTCGCAGCGCCGCCGAAAGCGCTCGAAGCGCCAGTAGAGATCCCAGTCCATCCGACCGAGCATGGCGCGTAGCCTACACGGGGAATTGGGGCGCCAGGTGCAGGCGACCCGATTTCGTGAGAGAAGCACGCATGGCCACCGCCAAGAAACCCATCGCCCCCATCGGCCTCGGCTGCCTCTCGCTCGCCGGGCTCTTCTTCATGTGCTCCGCCTTCGGGTCGGCCTTCTTCTGGTTCGACGAGGCGGAGAGCTACGAGAACATCGCGGAGATGGAGGAGCGCGACGAGATGATGGGGCGCGGCTCCGGCTTCCTCGGGAGCGCCTACTGGCGCAGCAAGTCCGAGGAGTACGCGCAGTTCGGCATGGGCAGCCTCTGCTGCGGCGTGTTCAGCCTGCTGATGTTCTTCGGCGGCGCGATCGGCGCGGTCGTCATGTTCAAGAAGCACAAGAACGCGCAGATGGACGACAGCGCGGGCGGCGGTGGCCCGCCGGCCGGCGGCGGCTTCGGCAGCTCTCCTGGTAGCGCGCCGGGCGGTGCGCCGCCGGGCGGCGGCTTCGGCGCTCCTCCGGGCGCGCCTCCGCAGGGCACTCCACCGGCCGGCGGCGGCTTCGGCCCGCCCCCCGGCGGCATGCCTCCGCAGTAGCGCGTGCGCGCGGTCGGGCCCTACGCCTGCTTCCCGGTCGGCCTCGGCGCGATGAACCTCTCCTTCGGGGGAGCGCCATCGCGCGCCGAGGCCATTCGCGTGGTGCGCGCCGCGCTCGACGCGGGCGTCACCCTGATCGACAGCGCCGACGTCTACGCGCCGCACGCCGACGCGGTGGGCCACAACGAAGCTCTCCTGGCCGAGGCCACACGCGGGCGCGACGTCACCCTCGCGACGAAGGGCGGCGTGATCCGGCGCGGCGAGGACGAGTGGCTGCACGACGGCCGCCCCGCGCACCTCGAGGCGGCGTGCGAGGCGAGCCTGCGACGGCTCGGGCGCGAGACGATCGACCTCTACTATCTGCACGCGGTCGACGACGCGGTGCCCATCGAGGAGAGCGTCGGGGCGCTGCTCCGTCTCCGCGAGCGCGGCTGGATCCGCGAGATCGGCGTCTCCAACGTCGACCGCGCGCAGCTCGAGCGGGCCGCCTCCGTGGCGCCCATCGTCGCGGTGCAGAACGAGGCGAGCCCCTACCGTCCGGGCTGGGAGCGGGACGGAGTCCTGGCCTGGTGTGAAGCGCAGGGCGCCGCGTTCGTGGCCCACTCGCCCATGGGCGGATGGCGGGCGGGGCGCACCGCGCACCTCTCGGGCCTGAGCGCCGTGGCGGACGAGGTCGGCGCGAGCCCGTTCCAGGTGATCCTCGCCTGGCTGCTCGGATCCTCCGACCGGGTCGTGCCCATCGCGGGCGCCAGCCGCCCCGAGAGCGTCCTCTCCAGCGTCGCCGCAGCCTCGCTGCGTTTGACCGAGACGCAACGGCGCAGGGTCGCGGGCGCCGTCGCCGAGAGCGCGCCTTGATCGACCCTCGCCGCTTGCCCTGGGCGATGGTCGGCCTCCCGCTGCTGCTCTGGGCCGTGCACCACCGACTCGGGCACGACGGCGACATCGGCTTCTTCCACGAGTGGTATCTGGCGTTTCGAGAGGGCGGCGCCTTCTACCGCGACGGACCGGGTGTCAACTATCCGTTCGTCGGTGTGCTGATCGTCTGCGCGCCGTCCACGCTCGTCGAGCTCGCGCTCGGCCAGCCGCTCGACCTGCCGACCTTCCGTGTCGTGCACAAGGCCACGCTGGTCCTCGGGGACATCGGCTTCGTCTTCGCGGCGGCCGCGCTCGCCCGGACGATGCGCGTCCCCCACCCTCGGCGCCTCGCCCTCTGGCTCTATCTCTGCCCCTCGAGCTGGGCCGTCGGCGCATGGTTCGGTCAGATCGATCTCGTCGTGGTGGCGTTCTTGCTCGCCGCGGCCGCGCACCTCGTCCGCTTCTCGCGCGAGGGGCGAGGGCTGGGGTGGGGCCTGGCCTTCCTGCACCTGGCGCTCCTGAGCAAGCAGCTCGCGTGGTTCGCGTTGCCCGCCTTCGGGCTGCTCGTGCTCTTCGGGCTGCGGCGCTGGGGCGGGGCCAGGCGCTGGGCCGCGGTCCTCCTCTCGCCGCTCGTCTGGCTCGCGCCCGACCCGCTCTTGACCTTGCCCGCCGGGCAGGTCTCGCACCTCGCGTGGGTCGTCACGCGCAGCGTCGGTCACGTGGACTACGTCGTGGGGAGCGGCGCGAGCGTCTGGTCGCTCTTCGTTCAGGGCGGCGTCGCCGTCACCGAGGTGCGCCTCCTCGGCCTCGACGCTCGCGCGTGGAGCTGGATCGCGTGGCTGGTATCGCAAGCCACCTTCGCCGCGATCCACCTGCGCCGGCCTTCGCCTCGCCGCCTGCTGCGCTTCGCCGGCTTCGCGCTCCTCGCGATGGCCACGCTGCTGACCGGCGTGCACGAGCGCTACATCGCGCAGTCGATCCCGCTCCTCTTGCTCGTCGAGGCGGGCCCGCGCTGGCGCCGCGCGCTCGGCTGGGCGACCGGCGTGGTCAGTGGCCTGTACGTGCTCGGCACCATCCTGGGCGACGCCTTCGACCCGGCGCGCTCGTGGCTCCTCCGCCCCGAGCCCGTCGTGCTCCTCGCCCTCGCCTGGCTCGTCGCGCTGCTCGCGGTTCCCCTGGACTTCGAGCTCCACACTCGTCACACACGGAGACCGTGAAGGACGTGCAGGACTCGACGCTCAGCCTCGCGTGCGTCCGCGGGCTGGTGATCGCCGTCTGGAGGGACGCGCCGACGGGGGGGCAGCTGCGCGAGCTGCGCAGAGCGATGGAGGAGGCGCGGGAGCGCTTCGAGACGACGGCGCTGATCAACCTCGTCCTCAGCGGCACGCCGAGCTTCAGCGCCGAGGTTCGCGACGAGTCGGCGCGACTGACCCGGGACAACGACTGGACGCTCGGGACGGCCCACATCGTCCTCGTCGATGGCTTCACGGGCGTCGCGGTGCGCAGCTTCTTCAGCACCATGCTCCTGCTCGGGCGGCCGAAGGTGCCGACGAAGGTGTTCGGATCCCTCGAGGATGGGTGCATGTGGCTGGAAGCCATCCTGCGCTCGAGCGACATGGGGTGGACGGCGGCGAGCCTCGCGGACGCCTGTCACGAGACCTGTCACGAGGCCTGTCACGAGACCAGGGGCGGGTGAGCGCGAGGGGACGGCTCGCCCGCGCGGGGCTCGCCCTGGGCGCGACCGTCGGGGCGCTGCTCTCGGCCGAGATCGCGCTGCGGGTGCTGGATGTGCGGCCGGATCGGTTCCCGCAGACGGCGCGCCTGGAGACCGAGGACAAGCGGGTCGGGCTGGATCTGTATCCCGACGATCCGAGGGGGACGTTCCCGATCGATCTGCGCGACCCGTCGGCGCGCGGCCGCTGGGTGGGACGCTTCCCCGAGCTCGCGGAGCGCTGGGCGCGAACACCGCACGGGGTGGCCTTCCGGTACTCCGAAGAGCTCTGTCGGGGCGACGTGCCCGCTCCGTCCGAGCGGCGCCGGGTCCTGGTGATCGGAGACTCGTTCGCCGAGGGGCAGGGCGTGGTGGAGGCGGAGACGTTCGCCGCGCGGCTGGACAGCGCGCTCGACGCCGAGGTGATCAACTGCGCGCGGCGGGGCTACGACTTCCCGACGCTGCGGACGTGGTTCGAGGCGCGGCTCTCGCTCGAGCCCGACGTGGCGCTCTACGCGATGGTGCTCAACGATCCGGAGCGCTCTCCGGCCTTCCAGGCGCGCCAGCGCTACATCGACGACTGGATCGTCGACCGGCGCCGCATGTTCAGCCGCGGCGACGGAAGCCCCCCGTTCTGGGAGCCGCGCTTCTTCTCGCTCGTCGCCGACCGCGTGGAGGGCGTGCGCGTGCAGTCCGAGACGACGCGCTGGTACCGCGAGATGGTCGGCCCGGAGAACGCCGAGGGCTGGGCCGCGACGCTCGCGCACGTCGAGGCGATGGACGCGGCGATGCGCGCGCGGGGCGGGCGGCTCGTGGTCGCGATCTGGCCGCTGCTGGTCGACCTCGCCGACTACCCGTTCGAGGCGACCCACGCGCGCATCCGCGAGGCGCTCGAGGCGCGCGGCGTGACGGTGGTCGACACCCTCGACGCGTTCCGGGGGCGTGACGCGGCCTCGCTCTGGGTCCACCCCGCGGACCGGCACCCGAACGGGCGCGCCCACGCGCTCTTCGCCGAGGCGGTCCGGCCCGCCCTCCAGTAACGGGGAGTGAAGGGATGCGCGTTCGCACTCCCGCTCGCGGCCTCCGTGCGTGATACTTCGGCTCCTTCATGGCGCAGCCCGACGGACAGCACTCCCCCCGCCCCGGTCGCCCGGAGGCGGCGGCCGTCGTCTGGGACTGGCGCGCGCCCGATGACGCGCCCGACCGCGCCGCCGCGGCCCGCAAGGCCGGCGTGATCCGCGCGCTCGTGGCCGGGGTCGCGGGCGGCGCGTTCTTCTTCTTCGACCGCGTCACGATGGCCAGCGTGGTGTGGAGCCTGGGAGGGCTGACGCTCCTCCTCGCGCTCGTCTCGCCCCTCGGCGCCTACGCCGCGCTCGATCGCGCGGTGGCCAAGCTCGGGCAGCTCATCGGCACGGCGCTCACGTGGATCCTGCTCGCGCCCGTCTACTACCTTTTCTTCGCGCCGTTCGGGCTGCTCTTCAAGCGCGGCCGCAAGGACCCGATGAAGCGCGCGCTCTCGAAGGACGCGGAGAGCTACTGGGAGGCGCGCCCCGAGTCGCGCCCGCTCGACCGGCCGTACTGACCATGCGCGTGCTCGGACTCAGCTGCTGGTACCACGACTCCGCCGCGTGTCTGCTCGAGGACGGAGTCATCGTCGCGGCCGCGCAGGAGGAGCGCTTCACCCGCAAGAAGCACGACGAGGACTTCCCGCGCAACGCCGTGCGCTATTGCCTCGCCGAGGCGGGCAGCGCGCAGGTGGACGCGGTCGCGTTCTACGACAAGCCCATCCTCAAGCTGCACCGCATCCTCGAGACGAGCCTCGGCGTGGCGCCGCGCGGGCTGCGGCCCTTCCTCACCGCGCTGCCGATCTGGATGAAGGACAAGCTCTGGATCGAGCCGAAGATCGGTGACGCGCTGGCCGAGCTCGGCGTGTCGAGTGAACGGAAGGAGGAGCCGCCGGTCTTCTTCCCGGAGCACCACCTCAGCCACGCGGCGAGCGCGTTCTACCCGTCGCCCTTCGACGAGGCGGCCGTGCTCACGCTGGACGGGGTCGGCGAGTGGGCGACAGCCACGCTCGGGGTGGGCGAAGGCGCGGACCTGAAGCTCCTCGAGCAGCTCGACTTCCCGCACAGCCTCGGCCTGCTCTACAGCGCGTTCACGTACTTCACGGGCTTCAAGGTCAACAGCGGCGAGTACAAGCTGATGGGGCTCGCGCCCTACGGGGAGGGGGTGCACACCCAGACGATCCTCGAGCACCTGGTCGACCTGAAAGACGACGGGTCGTTCCGGCTGAACATGGACTACTTCGGCTACCTCGACGACGTGGTCATGACCAACCACCGCTTCGCCGCGCTCTTCGGCGGGCCCCCTCGGTCAGCGGACGCGCGCATCACGGCGCGCGAGATGGACCTCGCGAAGTCGGTGCAGGAGGTGACCGAGGAGATCGTCCTGCGCGCCGCGCGTCACGCGCGCGACGTCACGGGCAAGCGGCACCTCTGCCTGGCGGGCGGCGTGGCGTTGAACTGCGTCGCCAACGGGCGGCTGCTGCGCGAGGGGATCTTCGACGATCTGTGGATCCAGCCCGCGGCGGGCGACGCGGGGGGCGCGGTCGGCGCGGCCTACGCGGCGTGGCACGGGGCGCTGGATGGCCCGCGCCCTTCCGTCACGAGGGACCGCATGCAGGGCGCCTACCTCGGGCCCGAGTTCTCCGCCGCGCAGATCCGCGAGTGGCTCGACGCGCAGGGCTATCCCTACGAAGCGCACGAGGACGACGCGGCCTGGGCGGAGGCGGTCTCCGCGCACCTCGCGGACGAGAAGGTGGTCGGCCTCTTCCAGGGCCGGATGGAGTTCGGGCCGCGCGCGCTCGGCAACCGCTCGATCGTCGGCGACCCGCGCTCGCCGCGCATGCAGTCGGTGATGAACCTGAAGATCAAGCAGCGCGAGAGCTTCCGACCCTTCGCGCCGAGCGTGCTCGAGGAGCGCGTGAGCGACTTCTTCGAGCTGGACCGCCCCTCGCCCTACATGCTGCTGGTCGCGCCCGTACTCGAGTCACGGCGCGAGGCGGTCGACGCCCGCGGCGACGCGACGGATCTCATCGCGTGGGTCAACCAGAAGCGCTCCGACGTGCCGGCGATCACGCACGTCGACTTCAGCGCCCGCATCCAGACGGTGAGCCGCGAGACCAACCCGCGCTACCACGCGCTGATCCGCGCGTTCGAGGCGCGCACGGGCTACGGCATCGTCGTCAACACGAGCTTCAACGTGCGCGGCGAGCCGATCGTCTGCACGCCCGAGGACGCCTACCGCTGCTTCCGCGCGACCGAGATGGACGTGCTCAGCCTCGGGCCCTTCGTGCTGAAGAAGAGCGCGCAGCCGGGGGACGACGCGGCGTTCGAGCGGCGCTTCGCCGCGGACTGAGGCACATTCGGCCCATGCCGTCCCCTCGCGTCTCCGCCGTCCTCAACGCCGTGGTGGCCGTCGCCGTGATCGGCTGGAACTACTGGACCGCCGTCAACGGCCTCGACGGACGCACCGTCGGAGGCATGAGCGACCGCTACGACACGCTCTTCACGCCGGCCGGCTACGCGTTCTCGATCTGGGGGATCATCTTCCTCGGCCTGCTCGTCAACGCGGGCTACCAGCTCTGGCTCGCGTTCACGGATCGGGAGCCGGACTTCTTCCGCCGCCTCGGGCCGTGGCTGATCCTGACCAACCTTGCCAACGGCCTCTGGATCTATGTCTGGCTGACCGAGCAGACGGCGGCGAGCGTGCTCGTGCTCGCGTCGATGTTCGTGTTCACGCAGATCGCGATGGTGCGGCTCGACATGGAGGTCTGGGACGCGCCGACCCGGATCATCGCGTTCGTGTGGTGGCCGATCGTCGTCTACGCCGGCTGGATCACGGTCGCCGTCCTCGCCAACCTCTCCGCCTACCTCGCGAAGGAGGGCTGGGTGTCCGGGACCTCCGAGGGCTGGGCCATCGCCATGATCGCGCTCGCGACGATCGTGAACCTGGGGCTCGTCCTGAAGCGCAACCTGCGCGAGCACGCGGGGGTGGCCATCTGGGCCTTCGTCGCCATCGCGGTGCGCCAGTGGGATCAGGTCGCCTCGGTGCAGTGGACCGCGGTCGGGGCCGCGGGGCTGCTCGTACTCGTCACCGCCGCGCACGCGTTCCAGAACCGCGCGACCCTCCCGTTCCTCCGCCGCGCGCGGGCCGAGGAGCGGTAAGCTGCAGCGCATGTCGCACGCGCGCCGCTGGGTGAAGCTTCTGGTCTGCCTCGGGCTTCTCTCCGGCTGCGATGGCGCGGTGGACGCGCCCGACGCCGGGTCCCGGGACGCGGCGCCTGCGGCGCTGGACTCCGGCCGGGAGGACGCCTCGAGCGATGCCGCCACCGCGGAGGACGCCTCGACGGACGACGCGTCGACGGCCCCCGAGGACGCGGCCGTCGACGGCGGCCCGCCCGCCCTGAGCCTGCCTCCGGCCAACGGCGCGCTCGACTATCAGCTCGGCGACGCGTATCCGCCGCCCGACGGAGTGGTGGTCGTCTCGCGCGACCGTGAGGCGAGGCCGGCCGCGGGGATCTACAACATCTGCTACGTGAACGGCTTCCAGACCCAGCCGCACGAGCGCGCGTTCTGGACGAGCGAGCACGACGAGCTGCTGCTCCGCGACGCCGGCGGCGACTACGTCGTCGACCCGGACTGGGACGAGCTGATCCTCGACGTCACCACGGAGGAGAAGCGGGCGGCGCTGGCCGCGATCGTGGGCGGCTGGATCGACGGCTGCGCGGACGACGGCTTCGACGCCATCGAGATCGACAACCTCGACACCTACGCGCGCTCGGGCGGGCTCGTCACGCAGGATCAGGCGGTCGCCTTCATGCGCCTCTTGTCGGACCGAGCCCACGCCCGGGGCCTTCCCATCGCGCAGAAGAACTCGACCGAGGTGCTGGCGCGCCGGGTCGAGATGGGCACCGACTTCGCGGTGGCCGAGGAGTGCAACCGCTACGACGAGTGCGGCGACTACACCGCGGTCTACGGCGACCAGGTCTACGTGATCGAGTACCGCCGCCGCGACTTCGACGCGGGCTGCCGCGACTTCCCGGAGCTGTCGACCGTGCTGCGCGATCTCCAGCTCCGAGGCCCGGGCGCCGCGGGCTACGTCTACGACGGCTGCTGATTCAGCCCTGGCGGCGGCCGAGCCGCGCGAGGCGCGCTTCGTCTTCGAGGTACGCCTCGTACTTGGTGTTGAGGTCGTAGTACTGCTCGCCGTCGAGCTCGATCACCCGGTCGACCACGGTGTCGACGAACTGCACGTCGTGCGAGGCCATCGCGATGCAGCCGTCGAACTTCTCGAGGGCGTCGTTGAAGGCCTGGATCGACTCGAGGTCGAGGTGGTTGGTCGGGCCGTCGAGCAGGAGCACGTTCGGGTCCTGCAGCATCATGCGTGCGAGCATGCAGCGGACCTTCTCGCCACCGGAGAGGACGCGCGCCGCCTTCTGGGTCTCGTCGCCGGTGAAGAGCATGCGGCCGAGGAAGCTGCGCACGAAGTTCTCTTCCTGGTTCTCGCTGAACTGACGCATCCAGTCGACGAGGTTCAGGTCGGTGTCGAAGAAGTGCGCGTACTCCTTCGGGAGGTAGCCGAGGTTGACCGAGCTGCCCCAGCGGACCTCGCCCTCGTCCGGCTCGACCTTGCCCGCGAGGATCTCGAGGAAGGTGGTCGTCGCGAGATCGCTCCCCGTCACCACGAACTTCTCGCCGCGGCTGAGGTTCACCCGCACGTCCTTGAAGAGGCAGACGCCGTCGACGGTCTTGCTGATGCCGTCGATGAAGAGCACCTCCTTGCCGAGGGGCCGCTCCGTCTTGAAGACGATGTAGGGGTACTTGCGCGACGAGGGCTTGATGTCGTCGAGGGTGATCTTCTCGAGCTGCGCCTTGCGGCTCGTGGCCTGGCGCGACTTCGACGCGTTGGCGCTGAAGCGCTGGATGAAGGCCGACAGCTCCTTCATCTTGTCGATCTTGCGCTGGTTGGCGTTCTGCCGCTGACGCAGCGCCATCTGGCTCGTCTGGTACCAGAAGGTGTAGTTGCCCGTGAAGAGGGAGACCTTCTGGAAGTCGACGTCCGCGATGTGCGTGCAGATGCGGTCGAGGAAGTGCCGGTCGTGGCTGACCACGATGACCGTGTTCTTGAAGTCGAGCAGGAAGGACTCGAGCCAGAGGATGGAGTCGACGTCGAGGTGGTTGGTCGGCTCGTCGAGGAGCAGCACGTCGGGCTCGCCGAAGAGCGCCTTGGCGAGGAGCACGCGCACCTTCTCGCTATCCTCGAGCTCCTTCACGCGCAGCTGGTGCTTCGACTCGGGCACGCCCATCGAGCTGAGCAGGCGCGCCGCGTTGGTCTCCGCGTTCCAGCCATCGAGGTCGGCGAACTCGGTCTCGAGCTCCGCCGCGCGCATGCCGTCCTCGTCCGAGAAGTCGGGCTTGGCGTAGAGCGCGTCCTTCTCCGTCATCACCGTGTGGAGCCGGGCGTGCCCCATGATCACCGTCTCGAGCGCCGCGACCTCGTCGTAGGCGAAGTGGTCCTGCTCGAGCACGCTGAGCCGCTGCCCCTTGCCGATCGCGACCTGGCCCGAGTAGCTGGTCAGCTCGCCGGACAGGCATCGGAGGAAGGTGGACTTGCCCGCGCCGTTGGCGCCGATGAGCCCGTAGCAGTTGCCGGGCGTGAACTTGATGTCGACGTTCTCGAAGAGGGGGCGACCGCCAAAGGAGAGGGACAGCTTCTCGGTGTGAATCATGGCGTCCGCCTCTTAGCATCGTGAGCCGCTACGCCAAGCGCGGGGCCCAGGTCGCAATTTCTACGATGCCCCGCCGCGGGGTCTCGGCGCATGCTCCCTCCGCGCCCCATCACGGCGGCGAAGGAGGTCCAAGACCATGAAGCGAAGTGCGATCGGAGCCCTGTGTGCCGTTTGTGTGGCGTTGATGATCCCCTCGCTCGCGGAGGCGCGCTGCTTCTCGTTCCGCGGTGAGAGCATCAAGGTCTGCGTCGAGGGCAGCGACGGCTCGGCCCGCCGCCGGGCCTCCAGCGTCTGCGAGGGCGTGGTGGGCCACAGCTGCAGCATCTCCGGCGACAGCGGCGAGTGCCGCCGCTCCAGCTCCGTGCGCTGCTACGACGGCAGCGGGAACGAGCAGAGCCACATCGACCCGGATTGAGCGCCGCCTCGCTCATCCCGCGCTATGCTCCGCCCGATGGGCAGGCTCCGCTACTCCGGCAAGCTCTTCGGGCACCTCTGGCGCTTCGCGGCGGAGAACAAGGTCTACTGGATCGTCCCCTTGGTGGTCGTGCTGGGCCTGCTCGCGCTGGTGATCTTCACCGGCCAGGCGTCGACCCCTTTCATCTACACGCTGTGGTGAGGAGAGGGGCGCCCGCCCGTCGTGGCGCCGCTCACGCGCTCGGAGCGTGGGACGGCGCGCGGGCGTCGCGGACCGCGCTCCGCGGATCGGGGAAGACGAGCTCCATGCGCGTCCCCTCGCCCCTGGCGCTCTCCACGAGCACCCGCCCCGCGACCGCCTCCACGGCGGCCCGGACCGCGGCCATGCCCACGCCCCGGCCAGAGGTGTCGGTGATCTCCTCCGCGGTCGACAGGGTGTCCTCGAAGAGCAGCTCCTGCTTCTCGCGCTCGCTCATCTCCGCGATCGCCGCCGCGTCGAGCATCCCGCTGGCGACCGCCCTGGCGCTCAGGGCGTCCCCGTCGATGCCGCGGCCGTCATCGACCACCGCCACGCGGAAGAGCCCGTCGCCGCGGTCGACCTCGACCCGAATGGTGGGCACCGGCGGCTTGTCGCCGCGCGCGGCTCGCGTCTCGACTCCGTGGTCGACCGAGTTCCGCAGCAGGTGTGTGATGCAGCCGAGGGCTTCCCGGTAGCGCGACGGCACCGCGACCTCCTCGCCCACGATCTCGAAGTGGACCGGCTTGCCGCGCTTGGCCGCGTGTAGCTCACACGACTCGCGCAGCGGCCCCGCGACCACTCCGAAGGGCTTCTCCTCGAGCGCGAGGAACGCGTCTCCGAGCAGCTCCTTCGCGGCCTCGAGGCTCGAAGCGGCGCCGACCTTCGCGCGGATCTCCTGGAGCGCCGAGGGGCGCACGATGATGTCCGCGTCGCGGCGGTGGTGGGAGATGTCCCAGACCGCGGCGTTCTCCTCGAGGAGCTCGTGCATCGCCTCGCGCACCTCCCTCAGGTGCGCGAGCGTGATCGACGGCTCGTCCTCGATCTCGTGGATGCGTCGCGCCAGGTCGTTGAGGGAGAACTGCGCCAGGACCCCCTTGGCGGTGTGCAGCGCGCGCCGCATCTCCCCCTGGGAGCGGACTTCGGTGTCGCGAAGCAGCTCGTCGAGAGCGGCGTCGAGGCTCCTCGCGAAGCCGGCGAAGCTCTCCTTGTGCTGGAGCACCTTCAGCACGCCCCGCATCCGCTCCTCGCTCCGCTCGGCCTCGATGAGCTCGCTGATGTCCAGGAGGTTGAAGAGGACCTTGGCGACCTCTCCCCCGTCGCCGCGGATCACCGAGGCGCTGACGCTGACCCAGCGGTCTCCCGAGGAGAGCCGCTTCGGGAGCTGGTCCAGCGCGACCTCCTCCGGGAAGATGTCGTCGAAGATCTGGTCGAGCATGACGCCGAAGTGCGCTCGCAGGCGTTCGTCGAGGCCGAGGAGATCCTCGAGGGTCTCCCCCTCGATCTTCTCGCCTTGCCTCGTGAACAGCGCGTCGCAGGCGCGGGAGTAGCCCTCCAGGACGCGGTGCTCTGAGTCGACCATCAGGAGACCGTATGGGACGTTGTCGAGGATCGTCCGGATGGCCTGGGAGCGGATGCGCTCCTCCGCGCCCGAGAAATCGGAGAACACGAAGGTGTAGCCGGTCTTGGCGCCGGTCTCGTCGACCACCGCGGCGAGGGTGAGGTGGAAGTGGCGGAGGCCCTCCTCGTCCGGCATGGGGACCAGGACCGTGCCCACCCACGAGCCCGCCGCGTCGATGTGCTGCCGGATCGCCTCGCTCCGCGGGTTGCCCGCCACGGCGTCGATGAGCTCGAACGCGGAGCCCTCGTCGACGCCGATCATGCGTCGGTAGCCCTCGTTGACGAACAGGCGCTGGCCGGTGGTGCTGTAGCCGACGATGGCAGAGCGCTCGGTCGAGTCGAGGATGCTGGCGAGGTTGTTCTTCGCCTCGACCTGAGCGACGAGCGTGCGCATCATCGGCTGGGTCTGGAGGCGCCACCGCTCCTCGGAGGTCGAGACGTTCTTCCAGATGCGTTCGACGCTCCTGGCCGAGAACTCCGATCCGTCTCGCAGGAAGAACGTGCCGACGTGGCTCGTCGCCTCGAGGAGGGCGGTCATGTCCGGGCTCTCGGGCTGGTAGTGCACGAGGTCCTCGGGCTTGGCGGGGCGGGCCAGGTCGGCGTCGCAGCGCGCGTCCCAGAAGGCCTCCGTGTTGAAGTGGCCGCTCTTCGGGAGAGGGAGGTGGAAGCCCTCACGGAAGGCCGCGTACACGTGCTGCTGCACCGTGAAGAGCAGCAGGGCCTGGTCCGAGACGTACCGCTCGAGCTCGCGCCGCGCCTCCCCCGGAGTCTCCTCTTCGAACGCGGTGGCCGCCTTCAAGAACTGCGCGTCGTAGGTCTCGTTCTGCGTGAAGGTCCACGGGGACTGGCTGAAGAAGAAGATGAACTGGTGGAAGAGCGAGTCCAGGACGGGGTTGTCGACCATCACGAGCCCGAAGTCGCCGTCGTAGGGCGTCCCTCCCATCAGCCGGGGCACCACCACCCTCCCAATCCACTCGGATCGGGGCATGATCTCGCCCTCCAGCCTGACCCCGATGCGCGCGAGGAACTCCTGCACCGCGAGGAAGACGGTCGTGCTGGTCTCGGAGACCACGCCCCGCAGCGTGAACCCGTCTTCGTAGCCGGCCTCCGCCAGGAGGGACTTCGCGAGCTCGGGGTTGTAGGGGTACGTGGTGACGTCGGGCTCGTACCCCTCCGACTCCGCCGTCGCGATCGACGTCTGGGCGCGCCCGTGCCCGTGCTCCGCCACCTCCACGATGAGCGGGCGGTGGACCGCGTGGTTGAGCGCCCTCCGGACCCGCACGTCCGCCAGCGGCCCCTCGTTGTTCCAGAGGAACCACTGCGAGACCGCCGCCGGCGCGTGCTCGACGCTGACGCCCTCTGCGCCCTCGAGTCGGGTCGCGTCGTGGGAGTCGATGTTCAGCGCCATGTCGACCAGCCCGGCCTCGAGGTACTCGGGCCACCACTTCTGGCGCACGATCGGGAACCGGAGCTCGTCGATCGTCGCCCGCCCGGCCCAGTGCTTCGGGTTCCGCGCCAGCACGATCTCGCGGCCCTTCTCCCAGCTCTCCAGGCGGTAGGCGCCCGTCCCGATGGGCGCCTCGGCGAAGACGTCGCGGCCTTGCTCGGCCAGCACCTTCGCCGGATAGATGGAGCTGAAGAAGAGGCGCCTGAGGAACATCGCGTCCGGGAACGCCGTCTCGAACTGGACTCGGTGGGTGTCGAGCTTCGTCACCGCCGCGATCGAGCCGAGGATCCCCCCGCCGAGGGCGGACGGTGTGGGGCTCCGGTGCGCGGCGAACGTCGCCACGACGGAGTCGGCGTCGAACGGCTCGCCGTTCGTGAACTCGACCCCACCCCGCAACTCGAACTCCCAGGTCGTGGGAGAGGTCCGCTCCCACGAGGTCGCGAGCGACGGCGCCGGGTTCCCGTCGACGTCGATGTGAATCAGGCCGTCGTTGATCGTGGTGATCAAGACGTAGGACTCGGGGTCGAACGCGTGAAACGCGCTCAGCGCGGGCGGGTCGACGGAGTAGATGGCAATCGAGCAGCGGGACGACTTCATCTGGAGCTCCTTGTTGGTCCAGCGTTGGAGATGCGGTCGGAGACCCGACGGGGGGCTCGGGTCTCCGGTCGTGAGCGGCGGTCGGGCTCGCCTCGGCCTCTCCCGTGAGAGAGGCGCGCGGAGACTCGGACCGCGGGCTTCGAGGGCGGTCGGACGAGGCGCATCGCGCTCGCTGGCCACAGCGCGCCCCGACCCCCGACGATGCTCCCAACTGTGCCCATCCGTCGCCAGACTCCCCTCGCGGTCCGTCGATGGGCTGCGCTCGTCGGAGATGCCGAAGCATTCCCCTCGTGCTCAGCACACCCGCGGGCCGCTCGGACGGATCCAAACGGCGCGCAGCAGAGCGCTTGAGGGTCCACCGACGCAGACCTGCTCTTCGGCCACCCTTCGCCCGGATGGGTAGGTAGACCGTTGGCGACTCGAGCGGCGCGCTGCGCCGTGGGCCTACTCTCGCCCGAAGCGCCCGCGCAGGGCGCTGCCGGGAGGGAGGCGGCGCTCGCCGTCGAGCCGCGGATCCTCGAACCGCCCGCTCTCGTCGAACCCGAGGCCGCGCCACTCCTCGAAGGTCCAGGTCCGGCCGCCCCAGTGGCTCTCGTAGACCACGCCGGAGCCCGAGAACGACAGGTTGCCGTCGATCGCCACGCGCCCCGCCGTGGTGATGTCGCCGTGGGTGTCCGGGTTCTCGGTGCGGAAGGCCGGCCCGTGCACGATGAGGTTCGCGTAGACGTTGATGTCGCCGCTCCCGTCGTTGCCGATGCTCCAGCGCATCCGGATCGGCGCGCCCACCGAGGTGTTGTGGTGCACGTAGATCCCGCGGATCCACCCCGGCTGATGACCGATGCGCACCGCCTCGACGACGTCGAACGCCAGGTTGTAGGAGATCTCGGTGTCTTCCTGCGAGGCCTGGTTCAGCAGCGAGACTCCGATCTCGCAGCCGTGCAGCACGTTGTGGCGGAAGACGTTGCGGTATCCGTCGTCCTTGTCCTGGATGCAGTGTCCGTCGATGTCGAACGCCTCGTTGTCCTCGAGCAGCGCGCGACCGACGTCGTAGAAGACGACTCCGCCGCCGTGCCCGAGGGTGCTCGCCTGGTCGTGGAGCGCACACTCCTGCACGACGAGATCGTCGTAGGACGCGACCTCCCCCGGCGTACGCGCGCCGTTGTCCTCCGAGAAGATCAGCGCGGGGTTGTTCGCGCTGTCCGAGCGCACGCCGTGCAGGTCGCAGCGGTGGAAGACGATGTGGCTCGAGCGGCCCTGCAGCCAGAAGAGCTTCGCGCCGCCGTTCCGGACCTCCAGCCCCTGGAAGAGCAGCCGCTGGTCGGCGTCGCGACCGATCGCGGTGGCGCTGCCGCCGAAGTCGAGCACCGGCCGCGTCTCTCCCAGCCCCACGAACGCCTCCGGCGCGCCCGACCCGATGCGGCCCGTGACCGGGTAGGTGCCTGGCTCGATGTAGACCGTCGAGTCGGCGCCCCCCGCCTCGATGGCGTGGTCGAGCGAACGCCAGGGGGCCTCGCGCGAGCCGGCGGCGCCGTCGCTGCCGGACGGCGAGACGAAGCGGGCGCCGTCCGTCGTGACCGTGAGCGTCAGGGTGAGGGTCTCGCTGGCGCCCAGCGAATCGGAGATCCGGACGACGACCGCGCTCTCGCCCAGGGTCTCGGGCGTCCACGTCATCGTCCCCGTGCGCCCGTCGATCGACAGACCCGCGGGGCCCTCGACGAGGGTGAAGCGGTACGGGTACGCCCCGCCTCGCACGGCGACGCGTGAGACGTAGGGCAGCCCGGGGTAGAGCCGGGTTCGGTTCCAGCCAGCCACCTCCAGCGGCCACCTCGGCGTGTTCACGGCGAGGCAGGTCGGGCCCACCGGCGCGCGCCCCTCGTCGCACTCACAGCGCGCGACCGACCCATCGACGACGCAGCGCCCGTGGCCGGAGCAGTCGACGCCCTCGCAGGTCGCGGTGACGGGCGGGCCCGCGTCCATCGCGTCTCCCCCGTCCAGGTCGCGGCCCGCGTCGTCCCCCGCGGCGCGGCCCGCGTCCCCGCCGTCCTGCACCGCGACGCCCGCGTCCGCCCGCGACGCGTCGGGGCCGTCCATGGAAGGCTCGCATGCCCACATCAGGACGAGCGAGAGGCTGATCGCAGCCGGGGCACGGAGCGCGTCGATGATCATGTTCCGAGCATCGGGGTCGGGCCGGCCGCCCACAAGGAGCGCTCGCTAACCTCGGCTTATCGCGCGCCGAAGCGGTCACGTTCCCCGTCGCCATGCGCCGCAGGGCCGCTTGACGTCTTCGCGTGCGTGGTGCAAAGCGACGCGGCGAACATGCGACGCCTCGCGCTCATCGGTTCGATCCTGCTCCTTGTCGGGGCGCCCACCGCCGCCAGCGCACAGACGAGCGGCGCAGGCGGCGACGACTGGCTGCGCTTCGAGCTCGACGGGCCACATCCCTTCATCGGGCTCGTCGGGCTGGGCGGGCCGAGCTTCGTCGGCGTGCGGTTTCTCGGCGCCGAGTCGATCACGTGGTCGGACGGGCCGCTCGGCGCCGGGCTGTTCGCGGTGCGCGGGGGCGTCTATCTCGACCGCCACGAGCTGGCGCTCGAGGTCAGCCCTGGGACCCTGTTCTGGACGGAAGGGCTCAACGGGCCGGCGGTGCAGGTGATCGCGACGTACGCCCAGCTCGTGACCCTGCACGAGGGGGCGGACGTGTCGATCTACTGGCCGCTCCGGATCGGGCCGGGCTTCTTCACCGGCAACACGGGTGACAACTGGTTCCTCGTGGTGCGCGCCGATCTCCTCGGGATCGCGCTCCGGGTCGGGCACCTGGTCGTCGACCTGCACCTGCCGTCATTTCGATACGCGGTCCGGCCCGCAGACAGGGAGGCGGTGCTGCGCGACGCGCACGTGTTCCACTGGCTGGCCGGGGTGAGCGCGAGCTACGCGTTCTGACGCGCTTCGCTCCGCACCAGCTCGCTCCGGATCAGGTCGTCTCCGGCGAGCGCCCACGCCACCACCGCCGCGCCGCGCTCGACCCCGAGGGCGCGCTGGCGTCGGTCTCGCTCGGTCCGGTCGCGCGCCGCATCGAGCCGCCGCCTCCACGCGCGGCCCAGCTCCTCGAGCGCGCGCCGCTTGTTCCGATGCTGCGAGCGCTCGCTCTCGATCCGCACGCTGAGGCCCGAGCGCGCGTGCACCGCGCGGACGGCCGACTCGGTCTTGTTGACGTGCTGGCCCCCCGCGCCGCCCGCGCGGCAGGTCTCGAAGCGCACCTCGGTCGGATCGATCCGCTCCGCCTCCTCGACCGACGCGGCGCAGGTGACCCCGGCGAACCAGCGCTTGCGGTCACGCTTGCCGCGACGCGCGCTGCGCTGGACGAGGGTGTGCGTCCCGAGCAGCGACTCGACGGCGGCGCGCGGCCCGAAGACCAAGAGGTCCACCGAGCGGGGCGCGTCGGTCGGCCCGTGCACGACGCTCCCCTCGAGCGCCAGGCCGCGCGCCTCGACCTCGCGCTCGAGCGCGTCGGCCAGACGCCGCACGAACTGGCGCGCCTCGATCGGGCCGACGCCCGAGGACACCGTGAGGATCAGCGCGCTCATCGCTTCACCGTCAACAGCGGCTGCAAGGACGCGACGCGGGTCGCGGCGCCCGCGCGCTCCAGGCTCTCGATCACCGGCTCGATCGGCTTGTAGGCGTCGGGGTGCTCCTCGTACATGAGCCGTGGGTCGTCGCACAGGACGCGCGCGCCGAGCGCGCTCCGCTCGAGCGAGCGGCGCCTGTGCTTGGCCCGCAGCTTCTCGTACGCCTCCGAGCGCCCCATGCGTCGGCCCGCGCCGTGCGCGACGCTCGACAGGCACGCGTCACAGCCGAGCCCGCGCATCAGCCAGCTCGGCGCGCCGCGGCTGCCGAGCACCACGGTCGGCTGGTCGGCGGCCGCGGGCGCGGCGCCCTTGCGGTGGAGGTAGCCAGGGCCGCCGTCCGGCTCGACCGCGTTGTGCACGATGTCGAACGCGGCGGCGACGCGCGCGGCGCTCCCGAGCCCGGCCGCCTGGAGCAGTCGCCACGCGCAGAGCAAGCGGTTGGTGCGCGCGTAGCGCACGGCGCCGCGGAGGTCGGCGAGGTAGCCGTCGAGCGCGTCGCCTTCGAGGATCTGGCCGACGTACCGCGCCGCGACCTCTGCGCCGAGCCCGCGCGAGCCGCTGTGCACCATCACGACCTGCGCGTCGGCCCGGGCCCCGAGCCGCTTCGCGCCAGCTCGGTCCGCGACCCGATCCACGCGCGCGATCTCCGCGAAGTGGTTGCCGCCGCCGACCGAGCCGAGCTGCGCGGCGAAGCGCGCCGCGTCGGTCCCCGTCAGGGCGCAGGGCCGCTCTCCGCTCTCTCCGCGGTAGGACGCCGGCTCCTCGAACGCCGGGTGCAGACACAGCTCGCGGAGCGCGTCGGGCACCCCGGGCAGCGTCGCCAGCCCCCGCGGCCCGCGGGTCCAGGCGGCCTCGAGGAGCGCGCCCCGATCCACGTCGGGCAGCAGCGCCTCGTCCCACGCCGCGCGCACCCGGCGCTCGAGCTGATCCCCGCGCGGCCCTCCGCGTCGGCCGATGAGCACCAGCACGCCGCAGCCCGCGTCCCCGCCGACGAGGTCGGGCACCACGCGCCCCTCGAAGAGGAAGACGGCCCCGATGGGGATGCCCCTCCCGGGGTGCAGGTCCGGCATGCCGACCGCGCGCGCGCACCCGGGCTGGGCCGCCACGCGCGCGAGCTGCGCGACGCCCTCGGACTCCATCCACACCGTGGGCCCCGCCACGATCGAGACGTGCGTGGGCGCCGCCTCCCTGAGCGATTCGTCGACCATCTCCATGCTCCTCGCCGAGGGCCTTCGCAGTCCGCGTGCCAGGCGACCCGCACGTGGGATGGAGGCTCGGTGATGCGAAGCGCACCAGCTCTGGGATGGTGAGAGATGCATCATGCGTGGTATGTCATGCACCATGCGCCTCCTGCTGAGCTGGTCGGATCGCTCGCGGGTCGAGGCGCGGCGCACGCACCGCGTCGAGCGACGTCCGGACGACCAGGGGCCGCTGCTTCGGCTGCTCGCCCAGCCGGAGAGTCAGGGCGCCTACGACGCGGCGTGGCTGCTCACGACGCCCTCGCACGCGGAGTCGACCGAGGCGCTGGCCGCGGACATGCGGCGCTTCGTGCCCGACGTGGAGGTGCGGGTGCTGCCCATCGAGGATCCCTCCGACCACGAGCGGCTCTTCCACGCGCTCATGCCGATCGTCGCCGACGTGCCGGCGGACGCGGACGTCACCACGGTGCTCAGCGCGGGCACCCCGCAGGCGCAGACCCTCTGGGTCGTGCTCGTGAAGTCGGGACTGCTGCGCGCGCGAATGGTGCAGGTGATCCCGCCCGCGTTCGTGCCTCACCCGCACCCGAGAGCGATCCGCGAGGTCACGCTCGACATCGAGGGCTTCCCCGAGATCCGCGCGCTCCGTGAGGAGGTGCTGCAGCTCCGCGCGGCGGCGGGCGCGCGCGCCGGGATCGTCGGTCACAGCCCGGCGATCGAGGCGCTGATCCGGCGCCTCGGGAGGGTGGCCGTCGCCCGCGTGCCCGTGCTCGTGCTCGGGGAGACGGGGAGCGGCAAGGAGCTGGTGGCGCGCGCGGTGCACGCCGCGAGCGGTCGCCGGGACGGGCCCTTCCTGGCCGAGAACTGCGGCGCGCTTCCGTCGGGCACGCTCGAGAGCGAGCTCTTCGGGCACGAGCGCGGCGCGTTCACCGGGGCGTCGCAGCTGCGTCGCGGGCTGTTCGAGCTGGCGCACGGCGGCACGCTCTTCCTCGACGAGATCGGGGAGGCTGGCCCCGCGGTGCAGGTGCGCCTGTTGCGGGTCCTCGAGACCGGGGTGCTCCGCCGGCTGGGGGGCGAGCGCGAGCTCGAGGTCGACGTGCGCGTCGTCGCGGCGACCCACCGCGACCTGGCCGCGATGGTGGCCGACGGCACGTTTCGCGAGGACCTCTACTACCGCATCAAGGGCGCGGTGCTCGAGGTCCCGCCGCTCCGGGAGCGCGTCTCGGATCTCGAGGCGCTGGTCGCGCACTTCCTCGACGAGCTCGTCGGCGACGGGGCGAGGCCCACGCCGACCCGCGCCGCGTGGCGCGCGATGCAGGCCTACGCCTGGCCCGGCAACGTGCGCGAGCTCCGCGCGGAGGTGGCGCGCTGGACGGTGTTCTGCGACGCGCGGGTCGGCGTGGAGGACCTGTCTCCCGAGATCCGTTCCGCCAAGCCGCCGGTGGTCGGACACGAGAAGATCGCGCGCCGCGCCCTCGCGCGCTCGGCTCCGCCCCGACCGCTCGCCGAGATCGTGCGCGAGGTCGAGGACGCGGTGATCGCCCGCGCGCTCGAGCGCAACGAGGGGAACCTCTCTCGCACCGCGCGCGAGCTGCGCATCGACCGCAACACGCTCAAGCGAAAGCTGCGCGGCCGGCGCTGAGCTCAGCAGATCCGGGGGAGCTGTTCGCCGTTCGGGATGTCGAGCACGCGCTCTCCGCCGAGCGGGCCGCGGATCGTGACGACGCCGGGGTGGGCCTCTCGCACCTGGCCGATCAGCGCGGCCTGCGCGTCGAAGGCGCGCAAGGCGTCGAGGGCGCGTGGGAGGGCGGCCTCCGGGACGAACGCGACGAAGCGGCCCTCGCACGCGACGTAGAGAGGATCGAGGCCGAGCAGCTCGCACGCGTCGGACACCTCGGGCCGCACGGGGATCGCCTCTTCGTCGAGGCGCGCCCCGAGCCCGGTCGACCGGGCGAGCTCCGCGACCACCGTCGCCACGCCGCCGCGGGTCGCGTCGCGCATGCAGTGAATCTCTCCTGCGCCCATGAGCGCGGAGATCGTGGGCCAGAGCGGGGCCGCGTCGCTGACGAGGCCGGGGGGCAGCTCGAGCCCCTCGCGCGCGAGCATCACCGCGGTGCCGTGGTCTCCGACCGGCCCGCTGACGAGGATCGCGTCGCCGGGCCGGATGCGCGCGGGTCCCGTCTCGGCGAGCCGCTCCCCGATCCCCGTGGTCGTGATGAAGACTCCGTCGCCCTTGCCGCGCTCGACGACCTTCGTGTCGCCGGCCACGACGCGCACGCCGCTCGCCTCGGCCGCCGCGGCCATGGAGCGCACGATCCGCGCGAGGGTCACGAGCGGGAGGCCCTCCTCCAGGATGAAGCTCGCGGTCAGGTAGCGCGGAGCCGCGCCGCCCACCGACAGATCGTTGATCGTGCCGTGCACCGCGAGGGAGCCGATGTCGCCGCCCGGGAAGAAGAGCGGACGGACGGTGAAGGCGTCGGTGGTCACCATCGGGACGCCGGAGAGGGACAGCGCCGCCGCGTCGTGCGCGCTGGCCGCGTGGGTGCCGAAGGATCGCAAGAAGAGCTCCTCGATCAGGCGCTGCATCACGCGGCCACCGCCGCCGTGGGCCAGGGTCACGTGCTCGTAGGCGCTGAAGGGGACGGGGCAGCTCGGCTCGTAGGTCACGCCATTCTCCGGTAGCGGTAGTAGGCCGCGCACGCGCCCTCGGTGGAGACCATCGGGGCGCCGAGCGGATGCTCGGGCGTGCAGCCTCGGCCGAGCTCGGGGCAGTCAAGGGGAGCGAGCAGGCCTCGCAGCACCTCGTTCGCGCGGCACGCCTTCGGCTCCTCGATCGGGTCCAGGGACATCGGGAACCGCAGCTCCGCGTCGAAGGGGGCGTACTCGGGGCGGATGCGCAGGCCTCCGCGCGGCAGCACGCCGAGCCCGCGCCAGGGCACGTCCGCGGGAGAGAACACGCGCCGGAGCGCGGCCCGCGCGACGGGGTTGCCCTCCGGGCGGACCGCGCGTGGGTAGGCGTTGTCGACCTCGTGCTGTCCCGCCTCGAGCTGGCGCACGCACGCGAGGAGCCCGCGCACGATGTCGAGCGGCTCGAAGCCGGTGATCACGATCGGCGCGGAGAAGCGCGCCGCGAGCTCGTGATAGTCGGCGTCCCCCTCGATCGTGCACACGTGGCCGGCGGCCAGGAACCCATCGACGCGCCCGTCGGGGTCGGAGAGGATCGCCTCCATCGCGGGCGGCACCCGCACGTGCGACGCCAGCACGGAGAAGCGGTCCAGGCCGAGCTGCGCGGCGTGCTCGATGGCCATCGCCGTCGCGGGCGCGGTGGTCTCGAAGCCGACCGCGAAGAAGACGTGGTGGCGGGCCGGGTCGCGCGCCGCGGCGCGGACCGCGTCCAGGGCGGAGAGCACGATCCGGACGTCGGCCCCGCGGGCCCGCGCGTCGAGCAGATCCCCGTGCACTCCGGGGACGCGGAGCATGTCGCCGTAGGTGTGGAGCACCACGTCCGGCTGGAGCGCGAGCCGACGCGCCTTCTCGAGCACCTCCAGCGGCGTCACGCACACCGGGCACCCTGGCCCGTGCACGAGCGTGATGTCCTCGCCGATCAGGTCCTCGAGCCCGTAACGGGCGATGGAGTGGGTCTGCCCGCCGCAGATCTCCATGATCGTCCACGGGCGGGTGGTCGCGCGGCGCACGGCGGCCACGAGCCGCTTCACCGCGCGCGGGTCGCGGTAGACGTCGAGGTGTCTCAAGGTCCGGCCTCCTCCAGCAGGGCGAGCGTCTTCGCCGCCGCCTCCACGTCCAGCTGCTGGATGGCGAAGCCGACGTGCACGATCACCCAGTCGCCCACGCCCGCGTCGGGCACGTACGTCAGGCAGACGTCGCGGTGCACGCGCCCGAAGCGGACGCGCCCGAAGCGCAGCGCGCCCTCGTCGCGCACGCTCTCGATGACGCCGGGGACGGCGAGGCACATGTCAGCGGTCCTCCCGGGAGGCGAGCCACGCCTGACCGAGCGCGAGGCCGCCGTCGTTTGGGGGCACCCGCTCGGGCAAGAGCACCTCGACGCCGCGCGCCTGCAGGGTGGCGGAGACGTCCTCGGTGAGGCGCGCGTTCTGGAAGACGCCGCCGCCGAGGGCGACGAGGCGTGCGCCATGGAGCTCCGTCGTGCGGGCGATGGCGTCGACGAGCGTCGCGTGGAAGCGCGAGGCCACGTCCTCGAGGTCCCGGGCCATCGCGGCGAGCGTGGGTCGCCAGTCGATCTCGGTCCGCGTGACGAGGACCGGATAGGGCATAGCCCCCGGCTCCGCGAGCGCCTCGAGCCGCATCGCCGCTTCCCCCTCGAAGGTGGAGCGCGTGCAGACCCCGCTCAGCGCGGCGACGGCGTCGAAGAGACGCCCGACGCTGCTCGTGGGTCGCGCGAGGCGGGTGGCGGTCAGGGCGCGGAAGCGCTCCGCGTCCGGCGGCCACGGAGACGGGACGCCGGCCTCCGCGAGCAAGCCCGCGAGCGCGCGGCCGCCGTCCCGGGCCGCCGCGTCTCCGCCGCTGATCGGGAAGCGCCGGACGCCCCCGATGTGCTCCAGTCGACCGCCCTGGACCGTGAACGTCTCGCCGCCCCGGAGCGCGCCGTCTTCGCCGAGCCCGAAGCCGTCCCAGGCGAACGCGAGCGCGTCCCGCTCACCCGCGCCGTGCTCGGCGAGGCACGCCGCGACGTGGGCTGCGTGGTGGGGCACGCGCCGCACTGGCAGCCCCTGCGCCTCCGCCCAGCGGGTCGTCGCGTAGTCGGGGTGCAGGTCCGTCACGAGCTCGCGCGGCGTGAAGTCCAGCAGCGCCCCCGCGCCGAGCACCGCGTCTTCGAAGGCGGCGCGCGCGTCGACGGAGTCGAGGTCGCCCACGTGCGGCCAGAGCACGACGTGGTCCGCGAGCGCGAAGGCGGGCGCGTTCTTGCGGTGCCCGCCCGTACAGACGCGCGGGCTCGCGCTCTTCAGCGGGAGCGAGATCGGGCCGAGCCCGCGCCCGAGGCGCAGGGTGCGCGCGCGGCCCGCGACCACGTGCACCACCGCGTCGTCCACGCGCCTGGCGATCGGTCGATCGTGCACGAGGAACAGCTCCGCGATCCCGCCGAGCTTCTCGCGCGCCTCGACCGGGTCGATGACGATCGGCTCCTCGTGGAGGTTCCCGCTCGTGCAGACGAGGGGGCCCGTCCGGGCGGCGAGCAGCGCGTGCAGCGGGCTGCTCGGGAGCATGACGCCGACGCGCGCGAGACCCGGCGCGACGCCGTCGGCGAGCGCGCCGCTTCGCCCATGGAGGAGCACGATCGGCGCGGCCGGACCCGAGAGCGCCTCCGCTTCGGCCGGAGACACGGCGGCCAGCCGGCGCGCGGCCCTCAGGTCGGCGACCAGCACGGCGAAGGGCTTGACCGGGCGGCGCTTGCGCGCCCGCAGCGCCCGCACCGCGTCCTCGCGCTCGGCGTCGCAGAGGAGCTGGAAGCCGCCGACCCCCATGAGCGCGACGATCGCGCCCCGCCGCAGCGCGGTCACCGCGGCCCCGAGCGCGTCGTCCGCCACGCGGCGCCCCGCTCGATCGAGGAGCGCGAGCTGCGGCCCGCAGGCCGGGCAGGCGAGCGGCTGCGCGTGGTGGCGGCGATCGCCCAGATCGTCGTACTCGCGCCGGCAATCGGCGCAGAGGGGGAAGCGCGCCATCGTCGTGCGCTCGCGGTCGTAGGGCAGAGCGTGCACGATCGAGTGGCGCGGCCCGCAGCTCGCGCAGCTGGTGAACGGATAGCCGTGACGCCGCGCGTCCGGATCGCGCAGCTCCGTCAGGCACGCGTCACAGGGCGCCAGATCGGGCGGCAGGGGGAGGGCGCCCGCGTCGGCCGCGGCGCTCGCGACGATCTCGAAGCCGACGCGGCCGATCGGCGCCGCCTCGGCCCACGCGACCCCCTCCACGCGCGCGGCCGAGGGCGCCTCGCGCGCGAGCCGGGACTGGAAGCGGAGCACCGCCTCGGGCGGCCCCTCGACGTCCACGTGCACGACGCCGCCGGCGTTGTGGGCGTGGCCCGCGAGCCCCTCTCCCGCGGCGAGCTTGGCGAGGAACGGGCGAAAGCCCACCCCCTGCACCGTGCCGCGCACCACCCCGAGCTGCCGCGTGACGCTCATCCGGCGATCTCCACCGAGAGCAGCTCCACCCCCGCCGGGTGCTCGGGCGCGAGCTCCAGCTCGAGGTCCAGCGCGCCGAAGCCCAGCTCCTCGCGCACGTGCTCGAAGTCCCCGCGGAAGTGCTCCGGGTCGGAGGACGCCATGGCGCCGAGCCGCACCCTCAGGCCGCGCAGGGTCCCGCCGCGACGCGTCGCCTCGTCCCGCGCGCGCGTCAAGAGGCGCGTCATCAAACCGTGCTCATGCATCGTGTCCTCTCAGCGCCGCGATCGCCCCGCGGGCGGCGGCGACCAGGTCGTCGACCCGCGCCTCCACCTCGGGCGTCAGGGCGTCGCCCGGGTCGAAGCGCGCCCCCCCGATCCCGAGGAAGATCCCGATCGGCAGCTCGCGGCCGAGCGCCTCGGCCAGCCGCAGGCTCTGCGCGACGCCGAGCCCGTGCGAGGAGAGCGGCTTGCCGTCGATCGTCGCGTGCGTCAGCTCGGCGAGGGGGAGCTCCACGATGGCCCCCGGCGGCGCGCCCGTGCGCACCACATCGAGCAGCACGGTGGGGCGTCGCGCGTCGAAGAGATCGAGCAGGCCTGCGCCCGGCCGCCCGGCGAGCAGGACCTCGACGTCCACGTCGGACGACAGCCGCCGCGCCGCCTCGAGCGCCGCGCCGTCGTCGCGCGCCATCTCGCTGCCCAGGCCGATCACGCGGATCACGCGCCCTCCTCGATGCGGAGATCCAGGAAATGCGTCGCGCACGAGATGCACGGGTCGTACGCGCGGATGAGCTGCTCGCACAGGTGCGTCGCGTCCGCGTGCGGCATCGCCGCGAGGGTGGGCCCGAGCCCGCGCAGGTCCTCCTCGATCCGCGCCTGGTTCTGGCTCGTCGGCGGCACGATGCGCGCGTCGCGGATCAGGCCCTCTGCGTCCACCTCGTAGCGGTGCCAGAGCAGCCCGCGCGGCGCCTCGGAGGCGCCGAACCCGACCCCCGCGCGCGGCGCGCTCTTCACGAACGGCGGCTCGGGCTCGATGTACGCGTCGAGGATGTCGCGCGCCTCCGCGAACGCGTGCGCCATCTCCACCGCGCGCACGACGATGGACCGATACGGGTTCTGCTCGCTCCGACCCAGGCCGACCTCCCGCATCACCTCGGCCGCGACCGGGTGCAGACGCTCGGCGTGAAAGTGCAAGCGCGCCATGGGGCCGCTGAGGTAGGCGACCCCGCCTGGCAGCCGCGCCTGGAGCGCGTTCGAGTGCGGCACCTGGTGCTCGTCGATGGTCTCGCCCCAGTCGTCGACGGACACGGGGTCTCGGTCGGACACGAGGATCCGGTCGCCGCTCTCGAGCGGGTAGCGCGTGTCGTCGAGGGCCACGAAGACGTAGGGCTGCGTGAAGTCGGGCGCGTCCAGCCCCGCGGCCCAGCGCACCGTCTCGAGGCACTCGTCGAGCCCCCGCGCGATCTGCTCGCGCAGCGCCGCCAGCTCGCCCTTGCGCGGCGCCCGGTGGAAGCCGCCGATCCGCGGCGAGACGGGGTGCGTGGCGCGGCCGCCGAGCTGCTCGAGGATCGCGTTGCCCGCTTTCTTCAGGCGCAGCCCCTGCTCCACCACGGCGCGGTGATCGGCGGCCATCTCCACCGCGCTCGGGTAGCCGAGGAAGTCCGGCGCGTGGAGCATGAAGACGTGCAGGGCGTGGCTCTCGATCCACTCCCCGCAATAGAGCAGACGGCGCAGCGCCCGGACGGGCTCGGTCAGCGTCACGCCGAAGGCCTGCTCGAGCGCGCGGCTCGCGCTGACCTGGTAGGCGACGGGGCAGATGCCGCAGATGCGCGCGACGATGTCGATGGTCTCCTCGGCCCCGCGCCCGCGCAGGAACGCCTCGAAGAAGCGGGGCGCCTCGAAGATCGAGAGCGCGGCGTCGACCACCTGCCCGTCCTTCATGGACAGGACGAAGCGGCCCTCGCCCTCCACTCGGGTCATCAGATCGACCCGGTAGGTGCGCTCCTCGACGTCACTCATGCTTGTCGCTCTCCTCCCGGAACGCGGGCGCCCACCCGTTGAAGCTGCGGAACGCGCGGGCGAGCTGGTCCTCGCTCATGCCGTCCTCGCGGAGGCGCGCCGCGAGCGGTCCGGTCGCCGCGCGCTCCTTCGGCCCGAAGCAGCCGTAGCAGCCCCGCGCGTAGCTCGGGCAGAGGGCCCCGCAGCCGGCGTGCGTGACGGGGCCGAGGCAGGGCTCGTCGCGCACCACGAGGACGCAGACGTTGCCGCGCCGCTTGCACTCCATGCACACGCTCTCGTCCCGGATGCGCGGCGCGCGCTTCACGAGGAAGGCGGTGATCAGCTCGAGCAGCTGGCCCTTGTCGATGGGGCAGCCGCGGAGCGCGTAGTCGACCTTCACGTGCTCGGCGATCGGCGTGCTCGTGGCCAGGGTGTCGACGTAGCGGGGGGTGGCATAGACGATCCGGAGGAACGCCTCGACGTCGCGGCCGTTGCGGAGCGCCTGGATGCCGCCGGCCGTCGCGCAGGCGCCGATGGTGACGAGCACGTCGCTCCGCGCGCGGATGGTCTCGATGGCCTCGCGCTGCTCGGGCGTCGAGACGCTGCCCTCCACCAGGGTCAGGTCGAAGCGGCCGCCGTCGTCGGCGCGGCTCGTGGCCTCCGCGAAGTAGACGATGTCGATCGCCCCCGCGAGCGGGAGCAGCTCGTCCTCGAGCCCGAGGAGCTGCAGCTGGCAGCCGTCGCAGGACGCGAGCTTGAAGACGCCGAGGCGAGGGCGCCGTTTCTCGGTCATCTAGAAGCCCTCCCGCCCGAAGAGGAAGCGCACCTGATCGAGCGAGAAGACCGGCCCGTCAGTGCAGACGAAGAAGGGCCCGTACTGGCAGCGGCCGCACGAGCCGGTCGCGCACTCCATGTGTCGCTCCATCGTCAGCCACGTGTGCGCGTCGTCGACCCCGAGCGCGCCGAGCGCCTGCGCCGCGTGCACCATCATGATCTCGGGCCCGCACATCATCGCCGACGCCCCCTCCGGCACCGACCCGCGGTCCAGCAGCCGCGTGACCACGCCCACGTTCCCCGTCCACTCGGGCGGCGCCTGGTCCACCGTGACGTGGAGCTTCAGCCCCGCGCCCTCCCAGCGGGCGAGCTCCTCGCCATAGAGCACGTCGTCCGGCGTGCGCGCGCCGTAGACGAGGTGCACCTCTGGGAAGCGCGCGCGGTCGGCGAGCATGTGCCGGATGGCCGCGCGCAGCGGGGCCAGGCCGATCCCGCCCGCGATCACGACGACCGGCGCGCCCGCCAGCTCCGCGAGCGGCCAACCCCGTCCGTAGGGCCCGCGAAACCCGACCTGCTGGCCGGCGGTGATCGCACAGAGCGCGGTGGTGGTGGCGCCGACCGCGCGGATGGTGTGCTCGAGCCCCCCCTCGTCGCCCGCGATCGAGATCGGCACCTCGCCGATCCCGGGCAAGGCGAGCTGCGAGAACTGCCCGGGCGCGAAGGCCGGCGCCGCGTCGAGCCGCAGCGTGACGACGTCGGCGCTCTCGCGGGTGACCGAGCGGACGGTCGCTTCGCGCGGCACGAGGTCTTCGTGCGCGTGGTCCGGGGTGACCCGGGGCGGCGGCAGGACGGCGCTTCCCTCGCCGTCCCAGAGGGCGTCGATCTCTTCGGTCAGGTCGATGCCGACCGGGCACCAGGCGATGCACCGGCCACAGCCCACGCAGCCGCTCGTGCCCGTCTGCGAGACCCAGCCGCCGACCTTGTGGGTGAGCCACTGGCGGTAGCGGTCCTTGGTGGTCGGTCGAAAGGTGCCGCCGTGGATGTAGGCGTGGTCCTCGTCGAAGCACGACGCCCAGAGGCGCTCCCGCTCGCCGCGCGAGCCGTCGAGGTCGGAGTCGTCGGTGGTGGTGGTGCAGAAGCAGGTGGGGCAGACGCTCGTGCAGTTGCCGCAGGCCAGGCAGCGATCGGCGACCTCGTCCCAGCGGGGGTGATCGAGCCGTCCGAAGAGCGCGGCGGGCAACCCCTCGGTGCGCATGTGCCGACCCATCTTCCCCGCCGAGGCCACCATCGCGTCGTCGAGCCACGCCTCGTCCGCGTCGCTCGCCTCGCGGGTGTCGAGAGCGTCGAGGATCGCGCGCCCGGCGTCGGTGTGCGCCTCGACCAGGAGCTCCTCTCCCCGCTCGGCCAGCGCGAGGTCGGCGCCCTCGGTCACGCGCGGGCCGGTCTCGGTGGAGGCGCAGAAGCAGAGCGCGCCCGGCTCGGTGCAGTGCACGGCCACCACCAGCGTGTCCTCGGACCGGCGCGCGTGGCGGGCGTCGCGGTGCGGGCCGCCCTCGAGGATGCTGCGCTGCACGCGCGCGGCCGCGAGATCGCAGGCGCGCACGCCGAGGAACGCCTTGGGCGAGGGCGCGGGCGCGACGGGCGCGAACCCGAGCTTGCCGTCCTCTCGCCGCTCGGCCTGGTAGAGGACCTCGCGCGAGGGGAAGAGGGTCTGCTTGAGCGAGTCGGGGCCGACCACCCAGCCGTCGAAGGTCGCGTCCCCCTCGCGGCTCAGCCGGTAGCGCCCGGGGCCCTGCGCGTCCGTCCACCCGCGCGGCAGCTCGCTCGCGTCCTCGAGAGGCAGCAGGCGCACCGCGCCGTCTCGCACGGTGGGGCCGATGACCTCGCGCCCTCCCTGCTTCAGCGCGGACAGGAGGCGTCCGAGCGCCTCACGCGCGAGGATGCGCAGAGGGTCCCCCTGAACCGGTGGAGGCTGGACCGCTGGAAGCTGGACCGCTGGAAGACGGGTTCTGGAAGATGTCGAGCAGCTGCAGCCGCGTCTGATGGAGGCGGTCCGAGACCTCCTCGAACGCCACCCGCATCAGCGCGTAGCCCACGTCGTGATCCATCTCGCACAGCTCGAGCAGCGCGCTCGCCCCGAAGCGCACCAGCTCGACGTCTTTCACCACCCGCGCCGTGGCCACGCGCCGCCGCCGCAGGAGCGACGACCAGCCGAGCAGCTCGCCCCCGCGCAGGCTGAGCACGCAGGAGTCGGGCTTGCCCGGCACCCGGAGACACAGGGTGACCCGCCCCTCGCGCACGACGTACAGGTCCCCGGGCGCGTCCCCCTCGGTGAAGAGGGTGTGCCCGGCCGGCCAGCGCTCGACCTCGCTCAGGCTGGCCAGACGAGACAGCTCCTCGTGTGAGAGCCCCGCGAAGAGTGAGAGCTCCGCCAGGGTCTCGACGCCCGGTGAATCCGTCATCGTGCGCGTCAACTACGCACGCGCTCGGTCCGCGCACCCCCAGGCGGTGCGTCTCCGTCCGCGGTGCGTAGCTGGAGCGCATGCCGACGCCGACACGAGAGCACGCCCGCGACAGCGCGACCTCCGACAGCGCGACCTCCGACAGCGCTCCCTCCGGGACGGGGCCCACCCCCGACGTCCCGGCGCTCGACGGGCTGCGTCTGCGCGACGTGCCGCGCGTGGGCGGCAAGGGGGCCAACCTCGGCGAGCTCCTCGCGGCGGGCTTGCCCGTGCCTCCGGGCTTCGTCGTCAGCGCCGACGCCTACCTCGCGGCCATGGACGCCGCGGGTGTGCGCGCGGATCTGACGCAGATGGCGCGCGCCCTCGACGCCGACGACCCGGAGGCGCTCGAGGTGGTCACCGATCAGCTCCGCGGCATGGTCTCGAGGGCCGGCGTGCCGGAGACGCTGCGCGCGCAGATCGCCGACGCCTACGCCGCGCTCGGGGACGACGTGTCGGTGGCGGTCCGCTCCTCGGCCACGATGGAGGACTCGGGCGGCGCGTCGTTCGCGGGCATGAACGAGACGTTCACGAACGTCGTGGGTCTCTCCGCGGTGGTCGACGCGGTGCTGCGCTGCTGGACGAGCGTGTGGGGCGCGCGCGTGGTCGCCTACCGCGCGAGCCAGGGCATCGACGAGGAGCCCGCGATCGCGGTCGTGGTGCAGCGCATGGTGAACGCGGACCGCGCGGGGGTGATGTTCACCGCCGATCCCTCGACCGGGCGGCGCGACCGCGTGATCGTCGAGGCCGCCCTCGGGCTCGGTGAGGTCGTCGTGAGCGGGCAGGTGGAGCCCGATACGTACGTGGTCGACCCGAAGACGGGCGCCGTGCTCGACTCCCGGGTCGGCCACCAGGTGTTCCGCATCGAGCGGGGGGACGACGGCGCGGATCGGCGCGTGACCCTCTCGGACGCGGAGGCGGACGCGCGGGTGCTCTCGGACGAGCAGCTCCGCGCGCTCGCGGCGATGGCGCGCGAGATCGAGGCCCACTACGGCGCGCCGCAGGACGTGGAGTGGGCGTTCGAGGGGGCGGCGGTGTTCATCGTCCAGAGCCGCCCGATCACCACCCTCGAGGGCGCGTCGATCGACGCGGAGAAGGAGAAGGGCGCGCTGTTGCTGAGCGGCCTCGGCGCGTCGCCCGGGCGCGTCGCGGGCCGGGTCCGCATCCTCCGTTCCGTCGAGGAGGGCGCCAAGCTCGCGGAGGGGGAGATCCTCGTCGCGAGCATGACCAGCCCGGACTGGGTGCCCGCGATGCGGCGCGCGGGGGCGATGGTCACCGACAGCGGCGGCATGACCTGCCACGCGGCGATCGTGAGCCGCGAGCTGCGCGTGCCGGCCGTGGTCGGGACCAAGGAGGCGACGAAGACGCTGAAGGACGGCGACATGGTGACCGTCGACGGCCGGGAGGGGCGCGTGTATCTGGGCGACGTCGTCGGGGCCAAGCCCGTGCGCGCGGCGCCGGAGGCACAGGCCGCGCCCGAGCCGATCGGGACCAAGCTCTACGTCAACCTCGCCATCGCGGACCTCGCGGAGGAGGTGGCCGCGATGGAGGTCGACGGCGTCGGCCTGCTCCGCGCGGAGCTGATGATCGTCGACGCCCTCGGGGGCACGCACCCGAACGAGCTGCTGGCGCGTGGGGAGCGCGAGCCCCTCATCGCGAAGTGGGCCGAGTCGGTGCTCCGGGTGGGCCGCGCGTTCGCGCCGCGTCCGGTCATCTACCGGACGTACGATTTTCGCACCAACGAGTTCCGGGCGCTGAAGGGGGGCGAGGCGCACGAGCCTCACGAAGAGAACCCCATGCTCGGCTACCGGGGCGTCTACCGCTACGTGAAGGATCCGTCGCTCTTCGACGCCGAGCTCGAGGTGCTCGCCCGCGTCCGCGAGGAGTGCCCGAACGTGCACCTGATGCTGCCGTTCGTGCGCACGCGCTGGGAGCTCGAGGCCTGCCTCGAGCGGATCGACGCCTCCAAGCTCGGCCGCCAGCGCGGGCTGCATCGCTGGGTGATGGCCGAGGTGCCGTCGATCGTCTACCGGATCCCCGAGTACGCGAAGCTCGGCGTGGACGGCGTGTCCATCGGCTCGAACGACCTGACCCAGCTCGTGCTGGGCGTGGACCGGGACTCGGAGCTCTGCGCGGAGCTCTTCGACGAGGCCGACGAGGCGGTGCTCGACACCATCCGGCGCATCCTCGAGGCGGCGCGCGCGGCGGGCATCACGTCGAGCCTCTGCGGTCAGGCGCCGAGCAACCGGCCGGAGATCGCCGAGTACCTGGTCGCGCACGGGATCACGAGCATCTCGGTCAACCCCGACGCGGCGGCGAAGGCCCGCGCGATCATCGCTTCGGCGGAGCGTCGCCTGCTGCTCGACGCGGCGCGTCGCTGACGTCTCGCCGGAACACGCCGCTCTCGCTCGTCGGCGCGCGGTCCAGCAGCGCCCACAGCGCGCGGGGCGACAGCGGGCTCGTCTGCGCGTCGTCGAAGCAGGCGCGGTCCGCCTCCGACAGCGGCGCCTCGGTCGTCCGGAGGAGGATGAGCCGGGGGCAGTGATCCCCCATCTCGCGCCGCAGCGTCTCCGCCGCGCGGCGGGTGCGCTCCCGCGAGGTGCTCTCCGGCATGAGGAGCGTCAGCGGCCGCGACCGCGGCACGTCGCGCAGGGCCGCCTCGGTGTCCGCGTACAACCTGACCCGCGTCGCGTTGTGCTGGATCACGTAGGCCAGCGGCCGCAGCCAGAACGTCGGGTCGTCGATGATCGCCAGCACGGCTCGAGGCATGTCGCACTCCAGACCCGAGCACGTACGCACCCCGGGCCGGACGTCTCGCCGGGGAAGGCCTGCCTCCGTGTGGGGACCCCTGGCAGAGAGCGTCGGGGTGTCCACATGCGCCGCGTGCGAACCGGTCAGGTCGAGCGCGTCGCGGGCAGCGTCGTGGACGTGCGCTTCGAGTCCGATCCGCCCGCGGTGCGAAGCGCGCTCTCCACCCCGGACGGACGGCGGCACTTCGAGGTGCACGCGCAGCTCGACGCGCACCGCGTCCGCTGCCTCGCGCTCCAGCCCGACACGGACCTGGTCCGCGGCGCGCTGGTGGAGGCGACGGGCGAGCCGCTGACGGTCCCGGTCGGGCCGGGGGTGCTCGGGCGGGTGATCGACTGCCTCGGCCGCCCCCTCGACGGGGGCCCGCCGCTGCCCGAGGGCGAGCGTCGCAGCCTGCACCGCGCGGCGCCCGCCATGCATCGGCACGTCCCCGGACATCAGGCGCCGCTCTGGACCGGGCTGAAGGTCGTCGACCTGCTCTGCCCGCTCGCGCGCGGCGGCAAGTCGGGCCTCTTCGGCGGGGCTGGCGTGGGCAAGACCCTGCTGCTCATGGAGCTGGTCGCGTCGGTGCTGACCCGTCATCGGGGCCACGCCGTCTTCGCGGGGGTGGGGGAGCGCATCCGCGAGGGCCACGAGCTGTGGCGCGACTTCCGGGAGACCGGTCTGCTCGAGCGGACCGCGATGGTCTTCGGACAGATGGACGCCCCGCCCGGCATCCGCTTCCGCACGCCCCACGCCGCGCTCTCCGTGGCCGAGCACTTCCGCGACGCCGAGGGCGTGAACGTGCTCCTCTTGATGGACAATATCTTTCGCTTTGTCCAGGCTGGCGCCGAGACCTCGGCGCTGATCGGGCGCGTTCCGTCGCGCGTGGGCTACCAGCCGACGTTGGCCACCGAGGTCGCGGAGGTGCAGGAGCGGATCGCCTCCACCCTCGACGGGGAGATCACCGCGGTCGAGGCGGTCTACGTGCCGGCCGACGATCTGGACGACCCGGGCGCGGCCGCCGTGCTCGGCCACCTCGACGCGCGGGTCATCCTCTCGAGAGAGCTCGCCGCGGCCGGGATCTATCCCGCCGTCGATCCGCTCCGGTCGCAGTCTCGCCTCCTGGATCCGGCGGTGGTGGGGCAGCGCCACTGGGACGTGGCGTCGGCCGTGCGCGGCGCCCTCGCGCGCTACCGGGAGCTGGAGGACGTGATCGCGATGCTCGGCATCGACGAGCTGTCTCCGGCCGATCGCCGCGTCGTGACGCGCGCGCGCCTGCTGCAGCGCTTCCTGAGCCAGCCCTTCGTGATCGCCGAGGCCTTCACGGGGCGATCCGGGGTCCGGGTCGAGCTGGAGGACACGCTCCTCGGCTGCGAGCGCATCCTCGACGGCGCCTTCGACGGCGTGGACGAGTCGCGGCTCTACATGATCGGTCGGCTCCCGGAGGCCGCGTGAGCGACCCGCTCCGTCTCCGCGTGCGCACGCCGGAGGGGCTGCTCTACGACGACCTCGTCAGCTCGATCCGCGCCGAGGACCGTGACGGATGGTTCGGGATCCTCCCCGGTCGACGCGACGTGCTCGCGACCCTGCCGCCCGGCCTGCTGCTCTTCGCCGACGCGGAGGGCGACGGCTTCGTGGCGCTCTCGGGCGGGCTCCTCGCGCTCCGCGGAGGCGAGTGTCGCGTGATGGCGTCGGAGGCGCGGCTCGCCCGCGATCCGGTGCGCGCGGCCGACGCGCTCGAGACCCTGCGGGCGCGTCGAAGGGAGCGCGCGGCGCGTCGGCGCGACGTGATGGCGGACCTCGAGCGCGAGGCGATCGGGCGCATGGCGCGGGCGCTGCGGGAGGCCCCGTGAGCGCTCCGGAGCGCGACGCGCCCGACGGCGAGGTGCGCCGCAAGGCCGAGCGCATCGAGCGCGAGCGACGCCGCAAGCCGATGTTCTGGCGCGACCTCGCCCACGTCGGCGTCCTCGGCTGGGTCTTCATCCTGCCCGTCGTCGCCTTGTCCTGGATCGGGCACCTCCTGGCGCGATCGAGCGGCGCGCTCTGGCCCGCCGTGGTCGGCGTGCTCGGCGGCGTCGCGCTCGGGGCCTACCTGGTCTACCGGAACGTCGCGCGCAGCCTCGAAGAGTGACGCCCGGACATGGCGCGCCGGGCCGCGGCGCGTAGTTGACGCGCGATGACGACGACGCACGCGGTGCTCGGGCTCGCGCTCGGCGTGGTCGGCGGGGGCGCGCACCTCGCCCTGACGTGGTGGCGCGCGCGATGCATCACCTCGGGGCGGACCACGCTCGCCTGGGTGATCTATCCGATCGGCCTCGGGGCCATCGGGCTGGCCGTCTTCGGCGCGGCCAAGATCAGCCCGCTCGCCGCGTGGCTCGCGGTGGCCGGGCTCGTCCTCACCCGCCTCGTCACGCTCCACTGGGTGCGGAGCGCCTCGTGAGGTCCGATCTGCTCCCCGCCGAGGTCGCGCGGCTCGGCCCGCTCGGCTTCACCGACACGCTGCTCGCCTCGATCGTGGTGGCCGCGCTCCTGATCGTGCTCGCCGCCGTGCTCATGCGCCTGCCGCGCGCTCGCGCCGCCCTCGAGCTGGTCTACGAGGGGCTCGAGCAGAGCATCGTCGAGGGCGTGCAGGTCGACGCTCGCCCCCTCGTCCCGCTCGTGCTCACCCAGTGGGCGTTCCTCGTGGTGCTGAACCTGATGGGCCTCGTCCCCGGCCTGGCGAGCCCCACGCGGGACCTCTCGATCACCTCCGCGCTGGCGCTGGTCGCCTTCTTCGCCGGGCACGTGTACGCCTTCCGCGCGCAGGGGCTGAGCTACTTGCGACACTACATCGAGCCGAACCCGCTGCTGCTGCCGTTCAACGTGATCGGGGAGCTGAGCCGCACGGTGGCGCTCGCGCTCCGCCTCTTCGGCAACATGCTCTCGGGCCACCTGGTGGTGGCCATCCTCGTCTACCTCGCCGGAGTGCTCATCCCGGTCCCGATGATGCTGCTCGGCGTCCTGACCGCCGTCGTCCAGGCCTACATCTTCGGGGTCCTCACCCTCGTCTTCACCGCCAGCTCGATGCAGGTGGCGTCCCGTGACCGGGAGACGCCCCAGGGAGCGACCGCATGACCGCACACGACTGGATCGCGATCGCGAGCGTGATCAGCGCCGGCTTCTCGGTCGGCGTCGGATCGATCGGCCCCGCGCTCGGGCAGGGGCGCGCCGTGGCGCAGGCGCTCGACGCGATCGCGCGGCAGCCCGAGGCCGCGAGCACGATCACGCGGACCCTCTTCGTCGGCCTCGCGATGGTCGAGTCGACCGCCATCTACTGCCTCGTGGTGGCGCTCGTGCTCCTCTTCGCCAACCCGCTGCTCTGACCGTCATGGAGCTGTCGCCCACGACCCTGATCTTCGAGACGATCAACTTCCTCGTCCTCGTCTTCGTGCTCTGGCGCATCCTCTATCGCCCGCTGCGCGCGAGCATCGAGGCGCGCCGCGCGAAGGTGGAGGCCGATCTGTCGCACGCGGCGGAGGCGCGCGAGCGCGCCGAGGAGCGGCAGCGGGAGTGGGAGGCGCGCGAAGACCAGCTGGCCGCGCTGCGCGACGAGGCGCGGCGAGAGGCGCTCGACCTGGCCGAGCGCGAGCGCGGCCGCATCCTCGATCGCGCCCGAGAGGACGCGAGCGCGGAGCTGACCCGCGCGCAGCAGCTCCTCGAGAGCGAGCGCGAGGCGGCCGAGCAGTGGGTGCGCCGCGCGGTCTGGGAGCGCGGCACGGCGCTCGCGGGTCGGATGCTCCAGCGCCTCGCCCCCGACCGCGTGGACGCGATCCTCGGAGAGCGACTGGTCGAGGCGCTCGAGTCGAGCCTGGGGGCGCTCGACGAGGAGGACGGACTGACCGTGGAGCTGGCCGGCGCCGCGCCCCCCTCGGCGGAGCTGGTCTCGCAGGTGCGCGAGGTCATGCGGCGCGCGCTCGGCCACGCGCCGCGCCTGACCACGGTGGAGGACCCCTCGCTGGTCGGCGGGTACACGGTGCGGGCGGGGCACCACGTGGTCGACGCGTCCATCGCCGGGCAGCTCGCCGCCTTCCGTGAGCTGGCGCGCGAGCTGGACGCAGAGGCGCTGCGTGATTGACCGCGCGCTCGAGAAGGCCGTCGAGCGCGAGGCCGCCGCGTTCGCCCGCGTCACGCGTCGCTTCGAGCCGGCGGTCCGCCTGCGCGAGGAGGGCTGGGTGCTCTCCATCGGCGACGGCATCGCGACCCTCGGCGGGCTGCCGAACGCGGCCTCGCAGGAGCTGCTCGCGATCGATCCGGGGGCGCGCGCGCTGGTGCTGGGGCTGGATCCGGGCTCGATCTCGGCCGTCGTGCTCGACGATGGCGGCGGGGTGCGGCAGGGGGCGCGGGTCCGGGCCACGGGCCAGCGGGGCGCGCTCTGGGTCGGCGCGCACTGCCTGGGGCGCGCGATCGATCCGCTCGGCCGCGCGCTCGACGGCCGCGCCCTGCCCGAGGCCGGGGCGAGCATGCCCTTCGAGCGGACGCCCCCGCAGATCCACGAGCGCGGGGCGGTGCATCGCCCGCTCTTCACCGGGCTCTTGGCCATCGACGCGATGTTCCCGATCGGCCGCGGTCAGCGAGAGCTCATCCTGGGCGACGAGGGCACGGGCAAGACGTCGATCGCGGTCGACGCGATGCTGCGACAGGCCTCGACCGACGTCGTCTGCGTCTACGTCGCGGTGGGCCGTCGCCGCAGCGAGACGTGGCGCATCATGGACACCCTGCGCGCGGCCGGGGTGCGCTTCGTGATCGTCGCCGCGCCCGAGGACGCCAGCCCGGGCCTGCGCTACCTCGCGCCCTACGCGGGCTGCGCGGTGGCGGAGTACTTCATGGAGCGCGGCGAGCACGCGCTGGTGGTCTACGACGACCTCACCTCGCACGCGGTGGCGTGGCGAGAGCTGTCGCTCCTGCTGCGGCGCGCGCCCGGCCGCGAGGCCTTCCCGGGGGACGTCTTCTATCTGCACGCGCGCCTGCTCGAGCGCGCCACCCAGCTCTCCCCCGAGCGAGGCGGCGGGTCCTTGACCGCGCTGCCGATCGCGCGGCTCGAGAGCGGGCGGCTCAGCGCGTACCTGCCGACGAACCTCATCAGCATCACCGACGGGCAGATCGTGCTCTCGCAGCCGCTCTTCGCCGCCGGGCAGCTGCCGGCCATCGACGCGGGGCTCTCCGTCAGCCGCGTCGGCGGCAAGGCGCAGCCCCAGGCGTTCCGGGAGCTCGCGGGGAAGATGCGGCTCGAGCACGCCGCGTTCCTCGAGCTCGAGGTCTTCAGCCGCATCGGCGCGCGGCTCGAGGCGAGCGTCGAGGCGCGGCTCGCGCGCGGGCGGCGGGTCCGGGCCCTCTTCCGTCAGCGCCGCGAGGCGCCGCTCGGCGCGTTCGCGGAGCTGGTCCGGCTCGCGCTCGCGGCGGACGGCGCGCGGCTGGTGCGGGTGCCCGAGGAGGGCGTGGGCGAGGCGGCGCGGCTCCTCGAGCGGGAGGTCGCGGCCCTCGAGCCAGCGCTGGCGGCGGAGGTCGAGCGGGAGCCGCGGCTCTCGAGCGAAGACCGCGCTCGCCTGACGGCGGCGGTGTCGGCGGTGCTCGACCGCGCCTATCCCGAGACTCCGAGCGAGGCCGCGCCGTGAGCGTCCCGGTCGAGCTGGCCCGCGTCGAGGCGTCGCTGAGGGCGACCGCGGCCGTCGGCAGCGTGGTGCACGCGGTGTGGGCGCTCGCGCGGGCCCAGCTGCCGCGGATCGAGGAGGCGGTGGCCCAGGCGACCGAGTACCTCGACTGGGTCGACGAGGTGGTCGAGCGGCTCGCGGGCCCGCCCGTCACGGTGGAGGGCGCCGCGCCCCTGACGGTGTTGATCGGCCCCGAGCGCGCGTTCTGCGGGAGGCTCGCGCGCACCGTGCTCGAGCACGCGCCCGCCGACGGCGCGCTCGGGCTGGTCGGGACGCGGCTGGCCGAGGTCGCGTCGCGGGAGCCCGCGCTGTCGGGGCGCGTCGCCTTCGCCATCGGCGCCGCCGACTCGATCGACGGCCTCGGCGCGGCGGCCCAGCGCCTCGCGCGGGCCCTGCTCGAGCACCTCGAGGGGACGCCGGTCGCGTTGACGCATCCGCGGGGGGCGCGCGGTCGCATGCACCGCGTCGATCTGCTCGCGCTCGCGCGCGAAGGCGGCGCGGCCGACCACGACCTCTACTCCAGCCCCGCGCGGGTGCTGCGCGACGCCGTGCACGAGAGCCTCGAGGGGCGCCTCCGCATCGCGCTCGCCGAGTCGCTCCGCGCGGAGGTGCGCGCGCGGCTGATGGCGACCGAGCGGGCGCGGCGCGCGGTGGACGAGCGGCGCGACGTGCTCGAGCGGGCGCGGCGCGTCGGAGAGCAGGAGCAGGTCACGCGCGAGCTGCTCGAGCTGATCGCCGCCGGGCTGTCCGGGCCGCCTGGATCAGGGTGAGGGGCAGGACGCTGAGCGCGAGCGTCGTGGCCCACGCGGCGGCCGGGATCGGCGCGGCGCTCAGGAGATCGCGCAGCCCGGGGGCGAGCACCGCGGTGAGGATCAGGCCGACGCAGAGGCCGACCGCGCCCCACACGAAGCGGTTGCGCGTGACGTCGTTGCGGAGCAGCGGCGCCCGCGGGTCCGCCATGTCGAAGACGTGCCAGACCTGCCCGAAGCCCAGCGTGGCGAACGCCATCGTGCGCGCCCCCGCGACGTCGAGCCCGAGCACGGAGAGGCCGAGCCCGTAGGCGACCAGCACCGCGAGCGTGAGAGCGGCGGCGTGCGCGCCGATCGCGCTCCAGTGGCGACGCGTCAGGAAGGCCTCGTTGGGAGCTCGCGGCGGCGCGCGCATCACGGAGGGGTCTCCCTCGCCGACCCCGAGCGCGAGGGCGGGGAAGACGTCGGTCACGAGGTTCAAGAACAGGATCTGCAGCGGGAGGATGGGCAGCGGCCACCCGATCGCGGTCGCGACGCCGATGACGAAGATCTCGGCGAGGTTGCAGCCGAGCAGGTAGACCACGAAGGCGCGGAGGTTCTGGAAGATCACGCGCCCCTGCTCGATGGCGACGACCACGCTCCCCAGCTCGTCGTCCTCGAGCACCATGTCGGCGGCCTGCCGGGCCACCTGGGTGCCGCGCTTGCCCATCGCGACGCCGATGTCCGCCTGCTGGAGCGCGGGTGCGTCGTTGACGCCGTCACCGAGCATCGCGACGACCGCGCCCGCGCGCTGGTGCAGGCGGAGGAGCCGCAGCTTCTGGGCCGGCGTCGCGCGGGCGATCACGTCCGCCGAGAGCACCTCCCCGTGCTTCGCGTCAGGCGCGTCGAGCTCGGGGATGTCGTCGCCCGCCATCACGCGCAGGGTCGCGCCCTCGGCAAGCCCGACCGCCGTGGCCACCGCGGCCGCCGTCGGCGCCTGATCGCCCGTCGCGACCACGACCTTCACCCCCGCGTCGCGCGCCGCGTCGAGCGCGCGCTTCACGGTGGGCCGCGGGGGGTCGAGCAGCCCGACGAGCCCGAGCAGGGTCAGCTCGGCGTAGGCCTCGTCGGCCGTCAGCGCGCGATCGACGTCGCGGGTGGCCACCGCGATCACCCGCAGCCCGCGCGCGGCGGCCGCCTCGTTCGCGCGTCGCCAGCGCTCCCGCAGCGCCGGGTCGAGCGGCGTCGCGCCTCCGTCACCGAGCGCGTGGCTGCACCGCGCGAGCACCGCCTCGGGCGCGCCCTTGACCGCGATCCGCACGCCGCCCGTGGTCCGGTGCTCGGTGGCGCAGAGCTTGGTGCGAGGATCGAAGGCGAGCTCGCAGAGCTCAGGCGTCTCGTCGAGCAGCGCGGCTCGCCGGACGCCGAGCTGCTCCCCGAGCGCGACGAGCGCGACGTCGATCGGGTCGCCGACCGGCTCGGGCGTCGCGACCGCGTCGCTCGCCAGGACGGCGGTCTCGATCAGGCGTCGCGTCGTCTCGGACGTCGGGCCTCGATCCGAGAGCACGACGGCCTCCGTGAGCACGACGGCCTCCGCGTCGACGACGAGCTCCGCCGCGCGCAGCCGGTTCTCGGTCAGGGTGCCGGTCTTGTCGGTCAGCACGAGGCTGGTCGAGCCGAGCGTCTCCACCGCGGACAGCCGCTCCACCAGCACGTTGCGTCTGGCCATGCGCCACATGCCGCGCGCGAGCGCGATGGTCGCCACGACCGGCAATCCCTCGGGCACGGTGGCCACCGCGAGCGCGACCGCGGACTGCAGCATCAGGAGCAGCGACTCGCCGCGCGCGATGCCCAGACCGGTCGCCAGCGCCACGAAGCCGAGCGAGACCACGCCGAGCTGCCGGCTCAGCGCCGCGATCCGCCGCTCGAGGGGCGTGTCCTGATCGTCCGCCTCCTCGACCAGCGCGCTGATCCGGCCGAGCTCGGTCTCCATGCCCGTCCCGACCACCACGCCCTCGCCCGTGCCGCGCGTGATGGTCGTCCCCTTGAAGAGCATCGAGGTGCGCTCGGCGAGAGAGGCGTCCTCCGCGGTGGGCTGGCCGCTCTTGTCGACCGGGACCGACTCCCCGGTGAGCGTCGACTCGTCGGCCGCGAGCGCGGAGGCCTCGGTCACCCGCAGGTCGGCCGAGATCACGTCCCCCGCCTCCACGAGCACGACGTCCCCCGGCACCAGCTCGGTCGCCGCGATGGCGCGCGGTCGGCCCGCGCGTCGCACCTTGGTGGTGACCTCGCCGAGCGCGCGCAGCGCCTCCATCGAGCGCACCGCGCGCAGCTCGGTGAAGAAGCCGAGCGCGGTGTTGAGCACGATCACCGCCGCGATGGCCGCTCCTTCCACGTGCTGTCCGAACGCGACCGAGATCGCCGCGCCCACCGCCAACAGAGCCACGATCGCGCTCTTCAGCTGCGCGCCCAGGATGTGCAGGGCGCCGCGGGCCTCGATGCGGCGGAGCGCGTTGGCGCCGAAGCGCGCCCGTCGACGCGCGGGCTCGTCCTCCGCGAGCCCCGTCTCGAGATCCACCTCGAGGAGCGCGGCGCAGCGCGCGATCTCCGAGGACCACGGCGCGGTCGGGGGCCCAAACACGTGCGGACATACGCCCGCCGATCTCGCCGGCCAGCGCAGACGCGGACGGTGCGTACGTCTGCGACGACCATGGCCATCATCCTCTGCCCCACCGACTTCTCCCCCGCCTCCGAGCGCGCCCTCCAGTACGCCGTCGACCGCTTCGGGGCCGACGACGTCGAGCTCCGCGTGCTGCACGTCGACGACGTGCCCCGCCGCCACGGCTGGGAGCCATCGCTCGAGAGATCGCTCCGCCAGAGCTGGCAAGAGCGCCTCGACGCCCTGCTCAGGGCGCACGAGGGCCGCGCGCGGCTCACCGCGGCCACCGCGCGCGGCCACGCGGCGGAGGAGATCCTCGCTCACGCCGAGGAGATCGACGCCTCGATGATCGTGATGGCGACGCGGGGGCGCCCCGCGCTCGAGCGGCTCTTCCTCGGCGCGGTCACCCGGAAGGTCGTGCGCGGCGCTCACGTCCCGGTGCTGACCCTCGATCCGGGGGCGCGCGTCGGTCCGGTGCGGCGTGTGCTGTGTCCGGTCGACCTCTCCGCCCCGTCGGCCGCGGTGGTGGCCGAGGCGGTCCGCGTCGCGGCCCTCTGGGAGGCGCGCGTGCACCTCCTCTACGTGCACGGTCTGCCCCGCGAGGGGATGTTCGCGGACGGGACCGGCTTCGTGGATCCGAAGCTCGTCGAGGTCCTCCGCCAGACCGTGCGACGGGACCTGGCGCGCTTCCGAGAGCAGCACGGCGGGGCGTCGGTGGTCGACGCCCGCGTCGTCGAGGGCGTGCCGCACGTCGAGATCCTCCGCGCGATCGACGAGAGCGAGGCCGATCTCGTGGTGGTGGGCTCGCACGGGCACAGCGGCCTGATGCGCTGGGTCCTCGGCAGCGTGGCCGAGCGGCTGATCCGTCTCGCGCCGGTCCCGGTCTTGACGGTCCGAGGGGGCGCGCCCGATGCCGACGACTGAGCCGAGGACTGAGCCGAGCCGAGCGTCACTCGCGCCGCCCGGCGATCCGTGGGCGGAGCCGCGCGCGGCGCTCGACGGCCTGCCGGGCGGTGGCCTCAACATCGCGCACGAGGCGCTGCTGCGGCACGCCGACGACGCCGTCGCGATCCGTTGGCTGGGCAAGGGCGGCGCGCGCGAGGAGATCTCCTACGCGGCGCTGGCCGCCCGCACTGCGCAGCTCGCCAACGCGCTCGAAGGCCTCGGCCTCGCGCCTGGCAGCCGCGTCTTCACCCTCGCGGGGCGGGTCCCGGAGCTCTGGGTGACCGCGCTCGGCGCGCTGCGCGCCCGCATGGTCTTCTGCCCGCTCTTCAGCGCGTTCGGGCCCGAGCCCATCCGCGTGCGGCTCGAGCAGGGCGACGCCCGCGTGCTCGTGACGACGCGGCGGCTGTACGAGCGCAAGGTGGCCGCGATCCGCGCGTCGCTGCCGCGCCTCGAGCACGTCGTGCTGATCGACGGTGAGGCGGACGGCTGCCACGCGTGGGCCACGCTCCTCGACGGCCAGCCCGAGACGCACGCCATCGCGCCGACCGACCCCGAGGATCCCGCGCTGCTCCACTTCACGAGCGGGACGACAGGTACTCCGAAGGGCGCGCTCCACGTGCACGGCGCGGTCGTCATGCATCACTACAGCGGTCGGGCGGCGCTCGACCTGCACGACGGCGACGTCTTCTGGTGCACCGCGGACCCGGGCTGGGTCACCGGCACGTCCTACGGGATCATCGCGCCGCTCACCCACCACGCGACGCTCGTCGTCGACGAGGCGGAGATGGACGTCGAGCGCTGGTACCGGATCCTCGAGGAGGAGCGCGTCCAGGTCTGGTACACGGCGCCCACCGCGATCCGCATGCTCATGCGGGCCGGCGACGACCTCGCGCGGGATCGCGATCTGTCGGCGCTCCGCTTCGCGGCCAGCGTGGGCGAGCCGCTCGACGCGGAGGCGGTGCGGTGGGGCGAGCGGGTCCTGGGCCAACCCTTCCACGACAACTGGTGGCAGACGGAGACGGGCGGGATCCTGATCGCCAACCCCCCGGGGGAGCCGGTCGAGCCGGGCTCGATGGGTCGGCCGCTCCCCGGCGTGGAGGTGGCCATCGTGCGCGAGGAGGGAGGCGTGATCACGCCGATCACCGAGCCCGACGTCGAGGGAGAGCTGGCGATCCGCCCGGGCTGGCCTTCGATGATGCGCGCCTACGTCAACGCGCCCGAGCGCTACACGGCGAGCTTCCGCGACGGCTGGTACCTGACGGGTGACCTGGCGCGGAGAGACCTCAACGGGCAGCTCTGGTTCGTCGGGCGCGCCGACGACCTCATCAAGAGCGCGGGCCACCTGATCGGCCCCTTCGAGGTGGAGAGCGGGCTGGTCGAGCACCCGGCGGTGGCGGAGGCGGCGGCGATCGGCCTCCCCGACTCGGTGGCCGGACAGATCGTCAAGGCGTTCATCACGTTGCATCAGGGTCATGAAGACGACGAGGCGCTGCGGCGCGACGTGATGGCGTTCGCGCGTCGTCGGCTCGGCGCGGTGGTCGCGCCCCGCGCGCTCGAGGTCGTGGCGGAGCTGCCCAAGACGCGGAGCGGCAAGATCATGCGGCGTCTCCTGCGCGCGCGTGAGCTGGGGCTGCCCGAGGGCGACACGTCGACGCTCGAGTCCGGCTCCCTCGAGTCCAGCTCCCTCGAGTCCGGCTCCCTCGAGTCAAGGCGGGCGCCATGACCGGCTTCGATCGCGCGCACGGCCTCGAGCTGTTGCACCAGATGATGCGCATCCGGCGCCTCGAGGAGCGCTCGGCCGAGCTCTACGGGCTCGGCAAGATCCGCGGCTTCCTCCACCTCTACATCGGGGAGGAGGCGGTCGCGGTCGGGGCCATGCAGGCGCTCGGCCCCGAAGACGCCATCGTGGCCACCTACCGCGAGCACGGCCAGGCGCTCGCGCGTGGCATCGACGCGGGCGCGGTCATGGCCGAGATGTACGGCAAGACCAACGGCTGCTCGCGCGGGCGCGGCGGCTCGATGCATCTCTTCTCCGCGCCGCACCGCTTCTACGGCGGCAACGCGATCGTCGGCGGCGGCTTCCCGCTCGCGGTGGGCCTCGCGCTCGCGGCCAAGATGCAGGGGCAGCGCAGCGTCGTGGCGTGCTTCTTCGGGGACGGCGCCACCGCGGAGGGTGAGTTCCACGAGTCGCTCAACCTCGCGGCGCTGTGGCAGCTGCCCGTGCTCTTCCTCTGCGAGAACAACGTCTACGCGATGGGCACCGCGCTCGAGCGCCACCAGGCCAACCGCGAGATCGTGCCCAAGGCGGCCGCGCACGGCCTCCCCGCCGAGAAGGTCGACGGCATGGACGTGCTCGAGGTCGAGCGCGCCGTCCGCTACGCGGCCGACTCCGTGCGTGAGCAGGGCACGCCGCGTTTCCTCGAGCTGTCCACCTATCGCTTCCGCGCCCACTCGATGTTCGACCCCGAGCACTACCGGACCAAGGCCGAGGTGGCGAAGGCGCAGGAGCGCGATCCGATCCTGCTCCTGACCGAGCGCCTCCGGGCGGAGGGGGTGACCGACGAGGAGCGCGAGGCGATCGCGCGGAGCGTCGAGGACGAGATCGAGACCGCGGTGCAGATGGCGGAGGACGGCGAGTGGGAGCCGGTCGAGCACCTGACGCGCGACGTCGTGACCGAGGAGGTGGGGCGGTGAGCGAGTCGAGCTATCGCGAGGCGATCCGCGCCGCGATGACCCGCGCGATGAACGAGGACCCGCGCGTCTTCCTGATGGGCGAGGACGTCGGCCGCTACGGGGGCGCGTTCGCGGTGAGCATGGGCATGCTCGACGAGCTGGGGCCGGAGCGGATCCGGGACACGCCGCTCTCGGAGAGCGCCTTCGTCGGCGCGGGGATCGGCGCGGCGCTCGGCGGGATGCGACCCATCGTCGAGGTGATGACCGTCAACTTCAGCCTCCTCGCGATGGATCAGATCGTCAACGGCGCCGCGACGCTCCGGCACATGTCGGGGGGACAGGTCTCCGTGCCCGTCCTGATCCGGATGGCGACCGGGGCGGGCAAGCAGGTCGCGGCGCAGCACTCGCACAGCTGGGAGGGGTGGTACGCGAGCGTGCCCGGGCTGAAGGTGCTGGCGGCCGGCACCGTGCAAGACGCCTACGACATGGTGCTCGCGGGCCTCGCCGACCCGGACCCCGTCGTGCTCTTCGAGACGATGGTGCTCTACGCCTCGAAGGGAGAGCTCGTCGAGGGCGAGGCCCCGGCCGACGTGTGGCGCGCGGCCGTGCGGCGAGAGGGGAAGGACGTCAGCCTGATCACCTACGGCAGCTCGCTCCCCAAGGTCCTCGAGGCGGCCGCGCGGCTCGAGGAGGAGGGCGTCGACGCGGAGGTCCTCGATCTCCGCTGCCTGCGCCCGCTCGACACGGAGGCGATCCTCGCCACGGTCACGAAGACCCACCGCGCGGTGGTGGTCGACGAGGGCTGGCGGAGCGTGAGCCTCGCGGCGGAGGTGATGGCGCGGATCGCGGAGGGCGCCTTCTACGAGCTGGACGCGCCGCTCGAGCGCGTCTGCGCGGCGGAGGTCCCCATCCCATACCCGAAGCACCTCGAAGACGCGGCCGTCCCGCAGCCGGACGCCATCGTGCACGCGGCCCGCCGCACCCTCGCGCGGGAGCGCTAGCCATGCAGTTCGTGATGCCATCGCTCGGCGCGGGCATGGAGGAGGGCGTGCTCGCCGCGTGGCGCTGCGCGGTCGGGGACCACGTCGACCGTGGGCAGATCGTGGCCGAGGTGGAGACCGAGAAGGGGCTCATCGACGTCGAGACCTTTCACGCGGGCACGGTCCGGGCGCTCCTGGTCGAGCCGGGCACGAAGGTGCCGGTGGGGACGCCGCTGGCCGAGATCGACGCCGCGGAGAGATCGACGCCCGCGCAGCCGACGGCCTCGGCTTCCCCGAGCCCGGAGACGGTCTCGAGTGAGAGGGCGGCCGATACAGGAGACGTGCGAGCCACGCCCGGCGCGCGGCAGCTCGCGCGCCGCGAGGGGGTCGACGTCCGGACCGTCGCGCCCAGCGGCAGGCACGGCACGGTGACGCGCGAGGACGTCGCCTCCGCCACGCCCCCACCCGGACCGGCGCGCGCGCGGATCTCACCCGCGGCGAGGCGTCGCGCGGAGGCGCTCGGGGTGGACGTCGCCTCGCTCCGCCCCGGACCCGACGGCGCGGTGCACCTCGAGCAGGTCGAGTCCGCGCCGCCCACGGAGCCGAAGCGCGGAGCGGCCACGGGCATGCGCCGCGCCATCGCCTCTGCGATGTCCCGGAGCAAGCGCGAGATCCCGCACTACTACCTGAGCCACACCGTCGACCTCGGGGCTGCGGTCGCGTGGATGGAGGCGCGCAACGAGGCGCGTGGGCTCGAGGGGAGGCTCGTCGTGGGCGCCCTCCTGCTCGCGGCGGCGACCCGCGCGCTGAAGAAGGTGCCCGAGCTCAACGCGCGCTGGACCGGAGAGAGCGCGCCGCCGCTCGAGGGCGTGAACCTCGGCGTGGCCATCGCGCTGCGCGGCGGCGGCCTCGTCGCCCCGGCCCTCGTCGACGCGCACGCGCTGGATCTCGACGCCCTCATGACGCGGCTGACCGATCTCGTGGAGCGCGCCCGGCGCGGCTCGCTCCGCAGCTCCGAGCTGTCCGCGCCCACCATCACCGTGACCAGCCTCGGAGATCGCGGCGTCGAGACCGTCTTCGGCGTGATCCATCCGCCACAGGTGGCGATGGTCGGCGTGGGCAAGGTCGTCTCGCGCCCCTGGGTGGTGGACGGCGACGTGGTGGCGCGCCCCACCGTCACCGTGTCCCTCGCCGCCGATCACCGCGTGAGCGACGGACACCGCGGCGGGCTCTACCTCGCCGAGATCGAGCGCCTGCTCCTGCACCCGGAGGACCTGTGACCCGAGACGAGATCGAGCGCGTCTTCACCCGCGCCCTCCTGGACATCGCGCCCGACGCCGACACGTCGTCCCTCGACCCGGAGGCGAGCCTGCGCGACGAGCTCGACATCGACTCGATGGACCTGCTCGCGCTCGCGCGCCGCCTCCACGAGGCGCTCGGCGTGACCATCCCGGAGCGCGACTACGTGCACATCGACTCGCTCCGCGGCGCCGTCGACTACCTCGCGGCCGCGCTCTCCACGCGGGGATGACGACCCGGGGAGCGTTCGTCCCCGCCGCCTGCCTGTTCGTCTACCTCGCGGCGTGGATCGGACTGGCCATCGAGCCTCGCTCGCGCGCGACGTGGGCGCTCGAGAACGTCCTCTCCCTCGCGGCGGTGATCACGCTCGTCGCCACGCACCGACGCTTCCGCTTCTCCGACCGCGCGTATGTGGAGGCCACCGCCCTCCTCCTGCTGCACACCGTGGGCAGCCACTACGAGTACTCGCACGTCCCTGCCGGCGACTGGCTTCGCGACGCCCTCGCGCTCTCCCGCAACCACTACGACCGGCTCGTGCACTTCGCGTTCGGGCTCCTCGCCCATCGCGGCTGCGCGGAGCTGACGCGGCGCGCCTCGCCCGCCGCCTGGCGCGTCGTCCCCGTGGCCATCCTCGTCGCGGTGTCCGCGCTCTACGAGATCGTCGAATGGCTGGCGGCGATCACCGTCGACCCTGCGGCCGGGACGGCGTTCGTCGGGGTGCAGGGAGATCCCTGGGACGCGCAGAAGGACATGGCGCTCGCGGCGCTCGGCGCGGTGGCCGCGGCGATCGCCCAGCGTCGCGCCGAATGACCAGCTACGCATGGCCTCACCCTCGCCCGTGCGTACACCGTCGTGGGATGGGACGACTCTCCGACGTCGACCGCGCGTGGCTGCGCATGGAGCATCCGGCCAACCTGATGATGGTGACCGGCGTGCTCACCTTCGACGCGCCGCTCGACATGGACCGCCTGCGCGAGACGCTGGAGGCGAGGCTCGCGCTCTTCCCGCGGTTTCGTCAGCGGATCGAGGGGCGCCGCTGGGTGGACGTGGAGGGCTTCGCGCTCGGCGATCACCTGCACCACATCCCGCTGCCGCCGCCCGCGGATCGCGCGCTGCTGCGGCGGCGGATCGGCGCGCTGATCTCGACGCCCCTCGACCCCGACGGGCCGCTCTGGCGGTTGACGGTCCTGGAGAACCCGGACGGTCGGACGGTGCTGGTCGCGCGCATCCACCACTGCATCGCGGACGGCTTCGCGCTCATGTTCGTCTTGCTCGGGCTGACCGACGCGGGGCCGGATGCGGAGCCACGCCGGACATCGAGCGAGGAGCCGCCCCGCCGCGGCTCCCCGCTGCGCCGCGCGCTCCAGGCCCTGCGGCGGGCCTCCGGAGACGCCCTGCGCGCGCGCGCCGTCGAGATGAGCGGCGATCTCTGGCGTCTGCTCACCCTCTCGAGTCAGCCGCGGACCCGGCTCCGCGGACGGCTGGGCCCGAGCAAGCGCGCGGCGTGGTCGGCGCCCGTGCCGCTCTCCGAGGTCAAGGCCATCGGCCGGGCGCTGGGCGGCACGGTGAACGACGTCCTGATGACGGCGGTGGCCGGCGCGTTCCGGCGCTACCTGATCGCCCACGGAGAGGATCCAGCCGAGCTTCGCTGCGCCGTCCCGGTGAACCTGCGCCGCCCCTCCGAGATGCGTCGCCTCGGCAACCACTTCGGGCTGGTCTTCGTGGAGCTCCCGCTCCAGCTCGCGACGCCGGGCGCGCGCTTCGACGCGCTGAAGCGGCACATGGATCGGCTCAAGCGCAGCCCCGAGGCCCTCGTGCTCTGGCAGGTGATGCGCATCACGGGCGCGGCGCCGCGTCTCTTCGAGGACCTCGTGGTGCGGATCCTCGGCGCCAAGACCTCGATGGTGCTCACCAACGTGCCCGGGCCGCGCGAGCCGCGCTACCTCGCGGGGGAGCGCATCCAGACGATCATGTTCTGGGTGCCGCAGGCCGGCCGCGTCGGGCTCGGGGTGAGCATCTTCAGCTACGCGGGCCAGGTCCGGCTCGGGCTGAGCGTCGACGCGCGGCTGGTGCACGATCCGGAGCGCGTGCTCGAGGCGTTCGAGTCCGAGCTCGAGGCGCTGGCCGAGCTCGGCGGCGCCGTCATCGGCTCGGACCCAGCCGGCCCCACCGCACCGTCTCCGCCGCCCCGCTGACGATGCGCCGTCGTCGTCGGCCGTCGAGGCTGGAGAGCCACAGGCCTCCCTCTCCGACGTACGCGATCAGCCGGCAGTCGGGGGAGAACGCAGGGTCCTTGTAGCGGCCTGGAGGAGACACGCGGCGCGTCTCGCCGGACTCGAGGTCGAGGGTCCACACGCTGCTCCCGCGCTCGACCTGGGTGAACGCGAGGAGGCGGCGTTCGGGATCCGGGCACCAGGTCGGAGTCTGGTTCTGACTGGAGGGCTGCTCGATGTGGTCGGGGTGCAGGGCGTCCGCGCCGAGCACGTGGATCTGCGGGGTGCCGCTCCGGTTCGAGATGAAGGCGAGCTCGCCGCGCGCGCTGCACGTCGGGCTGACGTCGATGCCCGGGTGGAACGTCAGGCGCGACGTCTGCGTCCCGTCGAGGCTCGCCTGGTAGATCTCCGAGTCCCCTGACGGCGTCGCCGCGTAGGCGATCCCGTCGCCGCAGGGCGTGACGCCCATGGTCAGGCCGTCGCCCCCGAGGAGCGGCGCTTCGTCGAGCCCCGCGCGGGTGAGGAAGAGCCCGGTGCGGTCGACGATGGAGTACCAGACGTCGCCGTGAGCGAGCGCGGGCAGCATCGCGATGTGGCGCCCGCTCGAGACGCGGACGAGGTCGCGGCCGTCCACGCCGACGCGCCAGACGTCCTTGCGGCGACGCCCCGCGCGGCGCGCGAAGACGAGTGTGGAGTCGAACCCACCGGCGCGCCCGGTCAGCTGCTCGAGCACGCGGTCGGAGCTCCGGTGGGCGGCGAGCCGGAGCTCGCTCGTCTCGTTGACGGGTCCGAGCGGATGCACGGTCTCGTCGAGGACCTGCTCGCCCGACATCAGCCGGACGCGCAGCTGGCGCTGACCTTCGATCATCTCGGCCGCGGCGACGAGCCGGAGCGGGCTGCGCGCGGCGACGGTCACGTCGGCGATGAGGCGAAGGTCACCTCGCACCAGCTCGGCCCACGGCCGCGCGCCAGGGTTGAGGGCTTCGATGGCCAGCCGGGCAGGCCCCGACGGAGCCGGACGCACGACCGCGGGGAGAGGAGGCGCGGGCGTGGGCGGCTCCGTCGGGGGCTGCCCCCCGGCGCTCGCCGCCGTCGAACAGACGGCGACGAACAGGAGAGCGGCGAAGGTCTTCAACGAACCTCGATGTCCGCGCGACGGTCACGGGTCCAGCCGCTCTCGTCGTCACCCGAGGCGTACTCCTCGCCCACCGAGTGGACCTGCATGCGGCTGCCCTCGACGCCGAGGTTGCCCATGTACTGGCTGACGGTGCGGGCGCGGCGGTCGCCGAGCGCGAGGTTGTACTCCTCGGTGCCGCGGGGGTCGGTCATGCCGGTGACGGCGGCCTGGCCCTGACGGCGCTGGAGACAGCTGGCGTTGTTCTCGAGCGCGCTGCGGGCGCTGCCGTCGAGCTCGCTCGAGTCGTACGCGAAGTACACGGCCTGAACCTGGCAGTTGCCGTTGGCGAGGTCGTCACCGCCGCTGGTCGAGCCGCGGCGTCCACGCTGGTCACTTCCGGTCAGCGCGTCGCCGCCGTTCTGGGCGTCGGCGTTCTGCGACGAGCCACAGCCGATCAGGAGCGCGGTGCAGAGAGCGAGCGTGGAAGCAATGCGAGTGCGGGTCATGTTCTCCTCCGACCGGGACCATCGCCCGGCGTCTTTCAGGAACCCATTGAGCACTCTGCGTGCCAACCTCGCGCCGTCGTGAACCGGGCTTCGTCGTCGCTGGAGGGGGCGAAATGCCCCCCGCCCTCGGGGCAGGGGGCACGTTGCCCCCGCCTCGGCGAGAGGGGCTCAGAGGCGGAGCAGGTTCATCGCGACGGTGCGCAGGTCGTCCAGATCGAACGGCTTGCTCAACACGTGCACCACCCCGAGCCGGGCCGCGCTCTCGAACGTGGCCGCGTCGGCGAACGCGGACACCAGGATGACCCGCACGTGCGAGCCGGCTGCGCGGAGCCCGGCCACCAGCTGCAGCCCGTCGAGGTGCGGCATGCGCACGTCCGAGACGATCAGGTCGGGCTCGCGCCCGCCGCGCAGGGACTCCGCCAAGAGCCGGGCGAGCCCGTCCCCGTCGGCCGCGGCGATCACGTCATAGCCGTCGCGACGCAGGGCGCGCGTCACGAGGCGGCGCATCTCTTCGTCGTCTTCGGCGACGAGCACGAGGGGAGGGGCGGGGCGGAAGGCAGGGGCGGCGGTCATGCTGCGGACATGCAATCCAGCGATGCCAACTCTCGAGGGGGGCGGCCCCCCACGCGCACTCGCTGGCACGGCGTTCGCTCAGCCGCCTGCATCATGTACGTCGAACCTCGTGACCTGCTTCGTCCCACCGAGCGCAACCGCTGGCGAGCCTCCTTCGGAGAGCTCTTCGGCGGGGCGCTCTCGGTCGGCCTCGTCGTCGCGCTGGCCTTCGCCCCCTCGGCGGTGAGGAGAGCGCCCACGCCCGAGCGCGTCACGGTCCCCGTCTCGGCGCGCGCGAAGATCGATCCCACGCCGACCCCGGTGGAGGCGCCGGCCGGTCTCGACCTCCCGGACGAGCCCGCCCTCGAGTCGCCAGCCCGCGTGTCGCCCGCGCCGGAGGCACGCCGCCGTCGTCGCGCTCGCCCCGCGCGCGCTCGCTCCGATCAGCCCGGCCTGGACGACGTCCTGCGCTCGGCGAGAGAGCTCTCCGACGGCTCCTGAGCCTTGGCCCGGCGGGTGCAGTGTTCGAGGTCAGCCCCGCGCGCTGGACGCGGGCGCCGACGTCCTCGCCAAGCCCTTCGACCTCGACGAGCTGTGCGGGCGTGTCGCGGAGATGCTCCGAGAGCTCGACCCGTTCGGGACGATGGCGCACGACGGATACGGGCCGATCCGCCGCCGCGGTCCGTGAGACTCAGGTCTCGTCGTCCGCGCCGCCGTGGCCCCAGCGCTCGAGCTTGCGGTAGAGCGTCTTGCGATCGAGCCCGAGCACCTTGGCGGCCTGGCCCCGTCGGCCGCCCACCGCCTCGAGCACGCGCAAGATGTAGCGGCGCTCGACCTGCTCGAGCGGCACCAGCTCGCCCGGGTCGTCCGTCGAGACGAGCACGTCGCGCCTCGGCTCGTAGTCCTGCAGGCGAGGCGGGAGGTCGTCGACCGTGATGAGCTCGTAGCGCGCCATCGCCACCGCCCGCTCGACGCAGTTGACCAGCTCTCGCACGTTGCCGGGCCAGCGGTAGCGCAAGAGCAGGCGCGCGGCCTCGGCATCGATCCCCGTGATGTCCTTGTTCGCCCTCGCCGCCGCGTCCGTCAGCAGGCCGTGCGCGATCTTCAGCACGTCCGCCCCGCGCGCGCGCAGCGGCGGGACCTCCAGCTCGATCACCGCGAGGCGGAAGTAGAGGTCCTCCCGGAAGGCGCCGCGCTCCACCGACGCCACGAGATCGCGGTTGGTGGCGGCGACGATGCGCGCGTCGAAGGGGATCTCGGAGTCCGCGCCGACGGGGCGCACGGTGCGCTCCTGGAGGGCGCGCAGGAGCTTGGCCTGCATGCTCGCGGGCATCTCGCCCACCTCGTCCAGGAACAGCGTGCCGCCGTGCGCTTGCACGAAGAGGCCGCTCCGCGCGCTGCGCGCGTCCGTGAAGGCGCCCTTGGCGTGCCCGAACAGCTCGCTCTCGAGGAGGCTCTCGGGCAGCGCGGCCACGTTCACCGCCACGAACGAGCCCCGCGCCCGCGGGCTCTGATCGTGGAGCGCCCGCGCGACGAGCTCCTTGCCGACGCCGCTCTCACCCGTGATGAGCACGGTGGCGTCGGCCGGCGCGACCCGCGCGATGGTGTCGAGCACCCGCCGCATGGCGGGGCTGTCGCCGATGAGGCCGGCGCTGTGCTTCGAGGGGCTCTCCGCGCGCAGGCGGGTGAGCTCTCCGCGCAGCTGGCTCAGCTCCACCGCGCGCCGCAGCGCGTGCTCGGCGAGGTCGAGGTCCAGCGGCTTCTGCAGGAAGTCGTACGCGCCGCGCCGGATCGCCTCGACCGCCGTCTCGAGCGAGCCGAAGGCGGTGAGCAGGATGACCGGGAGGTGAGGGTGGCCCGCGCGGATGCGCTCGCAGAGCTCGAGCCCGGTCATGGGCCGCATCGACACGTCGGTGATCACCGCGTCCACCGGCTGGGCGTCGAGCGCCTCGAGCGCGGCGAGGCCCGATCGCGCGGTCTGCACGTCGAAGCCGCGCTTCTTCAGGCCTCGCTCGAAGGTCGTCAGCAGGGCCTCGTCGTCGTCGACCAGCAGCAGCCGCGCGCTCATCGGAGCTCCTTCGGGATCGTCACGGTGAAGACCGTGCCTCCCCCTTCCGCTTCCGCCACTGCCACCTTGCCGCCGTGCTCTTCCACGATGCCGTGTACCACGCTGAGGCCGAGGCCTGTCCCCTCGCCGACGTCCTTGGTCGTGAAGAAGGGCTCGAAGAGGCGGCGCTTGGCCTCCTCGTCCAGGCCGATCCCCCGGTCGCGCACGCTGAGGCGGACGTCTTCGCCTTCGCTCTCGAGCGCGATCACCACCTCTCCCCCGTCGGGCTGGGCCTGGATCGCGTTCATCACGAGGTTGGTCAGGACCTGCTGGAGCTGCCCGGGATCGACGGCGGCCTCGATCGCGTCTTCCCCTTCGAGTCGCAGGTCCACCTGCGCCTTCGAGGCGTGGGGGCGGAGCATCGCGAGCACGCTCGCCGCCAGCTCTCGCAGCCGCTCGGGGCTGCGCTGGGCGGGACGACGGCGCGCGAAGTCCAGGAGCTGCCGGATGATCGCGGTCATGCGCTCTGCTTGCTCGCGGATCACCCGCGCGTCGTCGGGGATCTCCTCACCCTCCGACTCGCCCTTCTCGATCATCTTCGCGCGGGCGCTCACCACGTTCAGCGGCGTGCCGAGCTCGTGCGCCACGCCCGCCGCGAGCTTGCCCACCGTGGAGAGCCGATCCGCGTGCCGCAGCTGCTCGAGCGCCGAGACACGCGCGTCCGCCTCTCTCGCCGCCGTCTCCGACAGCTCCGCCAGGTGGCGCCGCATCTCGTCCAGCTCACGGCCCAGCTCGGCCAGCTCGTCGCGCCCGTCGCGCGGGAGCGCCCGGCTCAGGTCGCCCTCGCCGATGCGTCGGATCCCGGCCACGAGCGGCCGAAGGCGACGGTCCAGGACGAGCCAGCCCGCGAAGTGGACCAGCGCCGCGCAGGCCAGGAGCGTCATCAGGGTCACCATGGTCACCCGCCAGACCGTGTCCTTCAGATAGATGTCGTGGGGGGCGAGGCTCTCCTTGAGCTCGAGCACGCCCGCCGGGCCGGCCGCGGTCTCGACCGGGATGCGGGTGACGAAGAAGCGCTCTGTGCCCTCGCGCACCTCTCGCGCCGACGGCTGGGCCTCGCGCGTCGTCAGCCAGCGGATCTCCACGTGGTCGCGGCGCCGGTCCGCCTCGTCCACCGCGAGCAGCGCCTCCTCGGGCCCCGCGCGCTCGATCAGGGCGGCCGTCGTCTCCGCGAGCGCGTGACCCAGAACGAGGTGATCGTTGCGCACGTCGTCGAGGAAGACCTGCGACTCGCGGTGCACGCGAAAGCCGGCGTGAATCGCCATCACGAAGGCGATGGCGATGCCCGCGGCGAGCGTGAGCTTGGTGCTGATCCGGTTCACGTGCCCACCGCGGCGGGTCAGAACACCTCGGGGCAGGCCGCGGTGATCGGCCCGGCGCCGTTGTTCTCCTCGCGGCACTCGTTGAGGCCGGTCAACGGCTCGTGGTCCGGGTCGTTCAGGGTCGCGGTGAAGGCGTACGCCTCGCCCGCGGCGACGGGGGAGAACGCGACCTCGAGCACCTCGCTCGCGCCAGGGAGGAGCGCTCGCGTCGTCACCACGCGGCCGACGAACGCGCCGTCGACGTAGAAGGCGACGGGGACGCCAGCCGGGGCGCCCGCGCGGCCCGCGTTCAACACCCGCACGCGGAGCTGCAGGGTGTCGGTGCTGCAGCTCCGGGTGGAGAAGCCCGGGTCACGCAGCACGAGATCGGGCGCGTCGAAGAGGCCGTCCGGCTGGACGTTCTGGCGGAAGTTGTTGAGGCCCGGCGTGCTGTAATTCGGCGCCTCGCGCGTGGGCAGCGTGCCGTCCTCGTTGATGTTCGTGACGTGGTAGCTGTGCTGGTTCCAGATGCGGCGCGTGCGCACCCACTGGTTCTCGGGGTGACCGAACGCGTGCACGCCCGTGGTCGAGGGCGAGCCGTCGGCGCAGCTGGAGAAGGCGTAGTTGTTCTCGACGAGGATGATCTCGGCGTGGTCGTCGTTGTCGACGTCCACCACGATCGGATACTCCGTCAAGGTACCGCTCGTGTTGCAGCGCTCGAGGTAGACGTCCCCCGTCGGCCCGCGGAACGCGCGGAAGAGCAGCTCGTCGTTGTAGAGCACCTCCGCGAGCCCGTCGCCCTCGAAGTCGAACACGCTCGACCCCGTCGCGCGGCTCGATTCGTCGCGGGTCTCCAGGTACCACTTCAGCGTCAGGTCGTTCTCGAAGATCACGTAGGCGTAGCCACCGGCCAGCGCGATCTCCGGCTCGGGGTCGCCGTCGAAGTTCGCGATGGTGGGCGGGCCGCCGCCCGTCAGCGGGTCGCGCGTGGGATAGCGGGCGCGGCGCGCGGCCACCCGCGTGTCGATGGAGGCGTCGCCCGACGGCGTGATCTCGAGCGGGCCGGCGAGGAGCGCGCCGGTCGCGCCGTCCCGGACGGTCACCTGGTGCGAGGTCGCGCTCGTGGCGACGATGTCGGGGTCTCCATCGAGGTCCACGTCGGCGACGGCGACGTAGCCGCCCTCACCGCTCCAGAGCGGGACGCTCCAGACGACGGAGCCGTCCGCGTTCGCGACGCCGTTGATCCCGATCAGCTCGAGGTCGGGGTCGTCGTCGACGTCGTAGATGACCGCGATGGCGTTGGTGGCGTCGAGCCCCGTGTTCACCACCCCGCTTCCGTCCGCCTGCGCGATGGAGTTGCCGACCACGATCTCCGCCACGCCGTCGCCGTTCATGTCGGCGACCGCAGGCCGGCCGCAGCCCACGATGGCGGGATCGCTGTCGAAGCGGTGCAGGATCGCCCCCTCGTTCGAGAAGATGGTCAGGCGCGACGTGCCGAAGGTGGCGCCGGGGTCGAAGGTGCAGCCGATGATCTCCGGCCCGGGCGAGTCGGCGCGCACGTCGGCGATGGCGACCTCGAGCGCGGGGTGGGTGCGGAAGCTCGGATCCGACGTCGGCCAGATGCGGGAGCCGTCCGCGCCCGAGATCGCCCGCAGCACACCGTCGGCGTTGTAGGCGCTCGCGCCGCCCGTGTCGGGGCTGCGCGTCCGGAAGGTGTTGAAGACCACGTCCGGGATGTCGTCCTCGTCGATCACGCCGTCGCCGTTGTCGTCGGTGAGGTTGGCGACCATCGCCGCGCTCATCACCTGGTCGTGCAGCGGCATGACCATCGGGTCGTTCGCCCAGTGCCACTCCTCGACCAGCTCGAACGCGCCCGTGCCCGGGCGGTACTCGCACTCGTCCGACCCGGTCACGCGCGGCAGGCAGCGCCCGATGCTGGCCTCGCAGTACTCGCCGTCGGGGCAGTCGATGGGCGAGTCGCAGGGCGCGCCCGGGTCGGTGCAGGTGCCGAGCAGACACGCCTGCTCCGCGCCGCAGCAGACGGCGCTCCCGGCCTCTCCGCAGGCGGCCGCTTCGCCGCAGTCGAGCACACAGATGTCGGCCACGCAGCGCTCGTCCGCGCCGCCGCAGCACTCGCCGCCGCAGAGCACGTCGGTCGTGCAGCAGACCGTGTCGGTGCCGCAGACCTCGGTGTTCTCGCAGCAGGTGTCGCCGCAGGTCCGGGCCGCGGCGCACATCGGGCCCGGGCCGCTGTCCAGACCGCCGCCGTCGGCGCTCACCGGAGGCACGCAGCGTCCGTCCACGCAGAGGTCGGCGCCCGCGCACTCCGCGCTCGAGGTGCAGCTCTCGCCCTCCGGTCCCGAACAGTCACAGCCCGCGGCCCACAGCGACAGCGCGCCCATCATCCAAGCGATGCGTACAGCCTTCATGGGCGGGATCATGCCCGCTGCGCGCCCCTGGATCGAGTCGTCGTCGCGTGCGCCTCAAATCGAGACGCGAGGGGCCGTTGGGTCCAGCGGATGTCCCGCTCGGCTACCGCACGCGCTACGCTCTCCCTCGTGCGAGAGGGAGAACCCGCGCTCGCGAGGCGTCTCCGCGCGCTCAACGAGCTGGCGCTCACGCGCTACACGAGCTTCACCGAGCTCTGCGAGGATCACCTCCGCCGCGGCTGCGAGATCCTGGGCCTCGAGACGGGCATCGTCAGCGAGGTCCGCGGCAACCGCTACGAGGTCGTCGCCGTCGCGTCATCGCTCGACGGCCTCGTCCCCGGCGACGAGTTCGACCTGGGCGCGACGTACTGTGCGGCCGTGCTCCAGAGCGGCGGCACCGTGGCATACGACGAGGTCGGGGCGATCGAAGCGCTCCGCACCCACCCCGTCTACGTGAACATGGGCCTGGAGTCGTACATCGCGGCGCCCATCCGTGTGTTCGGGCGCATCAACGGGACCCTGAACTTCTCGGACCGTTGCCCGCGTCGTCGGCCCTTCGAGAGCTGGGATCACGAGCTGGTCGCCTTGATGGCCGTGTCCATCGGGCGCGCGATCGAGCGCGAGCAGGAGCAGCGCGAGCTCGAGAAGCAGCGCGCGCTCTTCGCGGCGATCTTCGACGCGCTCCCCGACGCGATGGTGCTCGCCGACGAGCATCGCGAGATCTTCCAGGCCAACCCGGCGCTGGAGCGCGTCTTCGGCTACGCCCCGGACGAGATCCTCGGCAAGAAGACGAGGGTCCTCTACGGCGACCCGGACAGCTACGAGCGCGCCGGACGCGAGCGATACAACGCGGGGGCCACCGTCGAGAACGCGCCCTACCTCATGGAGTACCGGCGCAAGGACGGCACGGTGTTCCCGGGGGAGACGGTCGGCGTGAAGGTGTGCGGGCCAGACGGCGAGCTGCTCGGCTTCCTCGGACACGTCCGCGACGTGAGCGAGCGGCAGGAGGCCGAGCGCATGAAGGACGAGCTGCTCTCGACCGTGAGCCATGAGCTGCGTACGCCGCTGACCTCGATCCGCGGCTCGCTGGGGCTGGTCGCGGCGGGCGCGGTGCCGAAGATCGAGGGCCGCGCGGCGGAGCTCGTCGCCATGGCGATGCGCAACGCCGAGCGCCTCGAGAGCCTCGTCAACGATCTCCTCGACGTCGAGAAGCTCGGAGGCGGGCGGCTCAGCCTGGCGGTCGACGACGTCGAGGTCTCCGAGCTCGTCGACGGCACGGTCGAAGCCAACCACGGGTTCGCGAAGCGCTTCGAGGTCGCGCTCGAGATCGAGGGAGAGACGCCGAGCGTCGCGATCCCTTGCGACGCCGGCCGCGTGCTCCAGGTGCTCGACAACCTCGTCTCGAACGCCATCAAGTACTCGCCGAAGGGGGACCGCGTCGTCGTGCGCGCCGCGGAGACCGAGGGCGGCGTCCGCTTCGAGGTCGAGGACCGCGGCGACGGCATCCCCGAGGCGCTCCGAGAGCGCATCTTCGGGCGCTTCATCCAGGCCGACTCCTCCGATCGCCGCGAGAAGGGCGGCACGGGGCTCGGTCTCTACATCGCAAAGAGCCTGGTCGAGCTCCACGGGGGCGACATCGGCTTCGGCGACCGCCCCGGCGGCGGCACCATCTTCTGGTTCGAGCTCCCGAAGAAGGTCCCCTACCGAAAGGCGTAGACTCGCTGCATGCGGGTCTTCGTCGCGGCGCTGGTGCTCCCGGTCCTCCTGGGCTGCGGGAGCCGCTCGATGCTCGAGGTGACGGCGCCGGACGCGAGCGACGTCGGCTCGGACGCGGGCGTGCGCCCTCCACCGCCTCCTCCTCCTCCGCCTCCTCCCCCGCCCCCGCCTCCGCCGCCCCCGCCTCGCGAGTGCGAGGTGGTCGCCGACGCGGGCGGCGCCTTCGGTGGGGTGCCCGGAGTCGACATCGACTACCGCTTCATGGTCGCTGGCATCGAGGCGGCGGGGGCGCACTCCTGTCCGCGGGTGTTCCTGCGGGCGGGCGTCGATCCCGACTTCGCTGGCTCGCACCTGGACATCGAGGTCCCCTATGCGCGGGACGAGCCGATCGCGCCTGGGCTCCGAGAGGGGACGCTCGCCGTGCACGAGGGAGGCGAGGTGTGGATGGAGGCGATCCAGGTCGACGTGCGCCGCGCGGACGGGCTCTTCGACCGCTCACTCCCCGTCGACGAGTGGCGGGTGAGCCTGACGGTCTCCCACCACGACGCCACCACCGACCTCGAGATCGAGGCCGACGACGTCCCCTACTGCAACATCTTCCCGATCTGCATCTGAGCCGGCCTACCAGAACACGGCCGCGTACGCGTCGGCGCCTTCGGCGCCCTCGGCGTCGCCCGCGAACAGCGGCACGTCCTCCTCGCGCACGCGCGGGTCGGACAGCACCTCGGCGAGCGCGTCTCGAGAGGGGAGGGCGCCTCGCACGTCGACCCCGTCGAGCGCCGCCTCGGGCCAGAGCCGGGCGAGGTCCTTCGTCGTCGCGCCCGCGGTGATCACGAGCGGCGCCTCCGCGCGCATCGCGTGTCCGATCCGCGCGATCGCCTCGGCCGCCCCCGCTCCCGCGTCGCTCACCGCGTCGACCCCGAGGGTCCGCTGCGGATCCAGGGCTCGAGCGATCGGCGCCGCCACGCGCTCGGCGAAGCGCGCGGCCTGCGCGCCGCCCTCCAGGATGGAGTCGGTGATCGTGTCCCCCTCGGCCACCGCTCCGGCGTCGAGCAGCGACCAGTACAGATAGAGCCCGTGCAGCGCCGCGCCCTCCTGCACCACCTCGATCGCCCCGAGCAGCCGCTCGCTCACCCCGAGGACCGCGCCGTCGCCGTCGACGCGGATCCCCTCCGCGCCCTCACACAGAAAGAGCCGCACCGCCTGCCGACCGGCGCGCGCCGCCTCGACCAGCGGCCGATACGCGTGCATCGGATCGAACGTGCACGGCCAGGTGGGAAACCGCGGGTTCTCCGCGAGATCGTGCCCGTAGTCACCGCGCAAGAACCCCACGCGCGCGCCGAGGATCGTCATGCCCCCTCCTACCACGTCTCCCGAGGAGGGGGCGGGCGACCGTCTCTCAGTCGGGACCGCCGATGATGATCTCCGGCGGGACGAGGAAGAAGACGTCGCGGCTGTCGAGCTCCGTGAAGCCGTCGCCCAGGACGCGCAGGGTGGCGCGGAAGAGCTGCGGGTCGGTGGTCGGCATGACGGTGTCGTTCTGCTTGACGATGATGTCGAAGCAGACGCGCTCGCCCGCGGTGACGCTCCGGAAGGTGTCCGGGAAGCCGTCGCCGTCGGTGTCGTCGGCGGGCCGCGGGTCGCAGCCGCGCGACGCGTCGCCGGCCACGTTCGCTTCGATGTGATCGACGAAGGCGGCGAAGGTCTCCACCGCGTCGCTCGGGTCGTCCTCGAAGTTCACGCTGATGTCGAAGCGCGTGCTCATCGCGAGCGTCTGGATGGCGTTGACGACGCTGCTCGACACGCTGCCGCTCGGCGCGCTCGAGACCAGCGGCGAGCCGGTGCCGTCGACCGCCCCCGTCATGGTCGCGAGCGTCTGCAGGTCACCCATGCCGCCGCCGTTCACGGCCACGCCGATGACGCGCACGCGGTTCATGGTGGCCGCCGTCACCGCCTCGGCGAAGGTCGGAGGGGTGGCGCCGATGGGGGAGCCGCCGCCGAAGCCGCCCGTGCACGACGAGCTCTCGTAGGCGTCGTTACCCATCGGATCGTTGTGCATGTCCACGTCGGTGATCATCACCACGATCGGGACCGCGCCGCTCCGGAAGCAGGGGTAGCCGAAGGTGCCCGCGGGGCACCCGCTGCGCGCCGGGATCGGCCCGGCCGACGTCGCGCGTCCGGCGAGCCCCATGCCCGTCGCGGTGGCCCAGAGCGCCGGCACGTGGCTCTCGGGGCCGTCGAAGCCGCCGCTCGCGCTCAGGCCGTTGACTGCGGTCTGGGACGCCATCGCGTCCATCGACATGTCCTGCGCGTGGCGGTAGGCGTAGTCGGTGCCGGACCCGTAGCTGCAGGCGTTGTAGTCCTTGAAGTCGCCCACGCCGAACCAGGCGTCGGGGATCGAGCCGCGGACCTGATCGATGATGCCGGTCCCGGGGGTCGAGAGGCTCGAGCGCACGTTGGTGATCGCGCCGCCCATCGAGCCGGTGGTGTCGATGAGGAAGTAGACGTCGGCGACGCGGATGTCGGTGGCGAAGTCGAGCGTGTCGCGCATCGGCATCGGCGGCATCATGTAGGGCTCGGCGAAGACGAAGTCGCCGCGCGCGCGCGGGCTGCTGGTGGGGTCGGTGGCGTCCATCGCGCACGAGGCGTCGCCCTCGGGGCACGCCGAGACCTCGACGAGGTCGCTGACGCCGTCGCCGTCCGTGTCGGGGTTGGTCGGGCTGGTGCCCAGGGCGCGCTCGCGCTCGTCGCTCAGGCCGTCGCCGTCGGCGTCCGCGTCGCGGAAGTCGGGCACGAGGTCGCCGTCGGTGTCGATGGGCGGCGTGTTGATGTCCGCGTCGCCCGCCTCCTCGGCGTCGGTCCAGGTGTCGTCGTCCGAGTCGAGGTCGTGCCGATCGAGGGTGCCGTCGCCGTCGGTGTCGAAGGTGCCCTCGTGGATGTCGCCGATGGTGTCGCCGTCCGAGTCGGTGTCCCGGTAGTCCGGCATTCCGTCGCCGTCGGTGTCGGTCGGGGCGGCGGCGTCGCCGATCTCGTCCCGGTCGCTGATGAGGTCGCCGTCGTCGTCCGTGTCGGCGAAGTCGGGGATGCCGTCGCCGTCGAGGTCGCCCTCCGGCTCGTTCATGTCGAGGATGCCGTTGCCGTCGGAGTCGTCGTCCCGGAAGTCGTAGACGCCGTCACCATCCGAGTCCGCGGGCTCACCGGTGCTGGGGTTCGGGCGGCCTTCGACGCTGTCGGGGATGCCGTCGCCGTCGCTGTCCAGGTCCTCGAAGTCCGGGGTGCCGTCGCCGTCGGTGTCGACGCCCTCGTCGGCGCCCTCCCAGCGGTCGAGGATTCCGTCGCCGTCGGTGTCGCGGCCGGTGGGTCCGACCGGGCCGGTGTCGTCGCCGCCGCCGCCGTCCGGGCGCGTCCCACCTCCGGGATCGCAGCCGAGGAAGACTAGCGCGAGCGCCACGGCAAGCGTCGAGACGACGCTCCGAGCATTCATTTCAAGCATTCACACACCTCCGGGGGGATCATCTTCTCCTTTCCCCGAGGCGTTTTCAACGGACAGGTGGCTCAGAATAGGCTGAGAGGAGGGTCCTCAGATCTCGTGAATGTCGAGGGTGTTGCCCTCGCTGCCGCCCGTGACCATGCGCAGCCGGGTCGGGATCCGGAGGGCGACGACCCCCTCCTCCACCGACGCGCCGGCCTTCGCGCTCGCCATGATCCCGCGGTTCCACTCGTCGTCCCACGAGTAGTTGAAGCAGTTGCACGCCACGCAGCGCTTCTCGAGGCCCTCGAGCACGATGTCGCGCGCCAGATCGCTCTTCAGCGCGCTGATGAGGCTCTCCTCGGTGAGGTTCCGCCCTTGATGCCAGCAGAGGTAGAAGCCGTGATCCGAGAAGCCGATGAACTTCTGCGGGATCTTGCAGCCATCGATGGGGCGGTATCGCCGGTCCTTGCGCGCGTAGGTGTCGAAGTGCTCGAGGAGCATCTCCCGGTCGTTGAACCAGGTGTTGGTCTTCTTGCACTCCTGCTCGACGCGCCGGATCTGCTCGTTCGCGATCGCCTGCTGCTCGGGCGACATCTGCAGGTCGACCGTCTCGGGGACCACCTCGACGTGGCTGAACCCGCAGTAGGCATACTTGAAGCCGCCGATGTCCTGGATGACGCGGAAGCTGTCGAAGAGACAGTCGTAGTTGTCACGCTGCATCACCGTGTTGGTGCCCCACGTGACCGAAGACTTCTCCGCCAACAGCCGCAGGGTCTTCAGCGAGCGCTGATACGTGCCCTCGCGCCGGCGGATGTGATCGTGCGCCTTCTCCGTGCCGTCGATGCTGATCGTCAGGCAGTCGAGCTGCGACAACAGATCGAGGTGCTTCTCGCGGATGAGGGTCCCGTTCGAGACCATCTGCACCTTCGCGCCGAGCGAGAAGGCGTGCTCGAGCAGCTCGATGATCTTCGGGTGCACGAACGGCTCGCCGCCCGAGAAGCTCAGGTACTCGACGCCGACCTCGACCGCCTCGGTCATCACGCGCTTGCAGCGCTCGGCGTCCATGAAGAGCGCCTCGCTCGGGCGCCGGCACATCTGGCACTTGAGGTTGCAGTACTCGCTGAGCGCGATGTCCATGCGGACGAAGTTGCTGAAGAGCACCTCGGCTCCGCAGCCGGGGCACGCCTCGGTCTCGAGCGCCTCGCGGCCGCTCATGCGGTGGGTGACCTCGGTCGCGCAGGCGCCGCAGGCCCGCGTCCGCTCGCCCTCGACGCTCGTCGCGCCCACGCCGCTCACTTCGCTGCCCCAAGGGCCGCCGCCGGGGCTGCGGACTTCTCGAGCAGAACCTGGGCTGGAGGCGCGTAGGTCACGTCGGCGTCGCGGTCGCTCGCGTCGAAGGTCTCGACGTCGGAGCACGCGGCCAGGCAACCCGGGCAGCGCTCCGTCAGGGCCAGGGTCTGCAGCTGCTCGTGGTGGACCGAGTGCCAGACGTCGGTGAGCGTCGCGCCTTCGTTCACGTTGCCCATCAGGTCGGCCTCGCTCCGCATGAAGAAGCAGGGATAGATGTTGCCGCGGAAGTCGACGAGCAGGAACTTGCTCGGGAGGTAGCAGCCGCCCGGCGGGATGGGGCGCTTGCCGAACGCGAGGTAGTCGGGGATCACGCCGAAGAGCGACTCGGTGAAGATCTTCACGCCCAGCCTCTCGGCGTGCTCGGCGAGGTCCTCGAGCGCGGCGATGATGCGCGGCTTCGGCGTGCGCAGCAGCGAGAAGCGCGGGATGTCCTTGTTCGGGCCGCTGATCTCGGTCTGGAACGGCTGGAAGCTCACCTCGCCCACGCCCAGCTCCGCCGCCAGCGAGACGAGCGGCTTCAGGTGGTCGAGCGACTCCTTGAGGATGACGCCGCTGAGGCCGATCTCGATCCCGCGCTCGAGGCACGCGCGCGCGGTGGCCACGGACTTGTCGTAGTTGCCCTCGCCCCGCAGGCGGTCGTGGATGTCGCGCGGGCCGTCGATGCTGATGTGGAGCGCCACGCTCGGGCAACGCTCGAGGCGGTCGAGGTGCGCGTCCGTGATCATCGTGCCGTTGGTGACGATGTCCTGGCGCTCGAAGCCGATGGCGTGCGCGTGCTCGACGATGTCGAGGAAGTCCTTGCGCATGAAGCTCTCCGCGCCGCACGGCACGAAGGTCCTGGCGCCGAGCGCGCGCGCCTCGTCGAGGAGCGCGATGGCCTTGTCGAAGTCGACGCCGTGCTGCTTCAGCTCCCAGACGCTGCACATCTCGCACTTGAGGTTGCAGTAGACGGTCAGCTCGACCGCCAGCTCGTCGAGCGGCATGGAGAGCGCGGGGTGGCGCGTCAGGGTGGGTAGCTCTCGGCGTGTCATGCGCTCTCCCGGATGGCCGGCCGCTCCTGTCGGAGCTGGGCGCGGCAGGTCTCGATCACGAAGTCGACGTCGTTGGCGTACCCGTTCTTCACCCAGCGGCCGTGCTCGTCGAGCACGTACCAGCGCAGGTCACCCCGGACGAAGTCGCGGAGCGCCTCGTCTTCGGGGTGCTTGTCCATGAAGTAGACGGCGTTCTTCACGTAGGTGTCGTAGCTGGGGGGCAGCTCGCGGATCTCGCAGCGGAAGGGGTCTCGCGGCGCCGGGTCCTCGACGTGGAGCACCCGCGCCTCGTCCGCTTCGACGATGCGATAGCCCGCCCGGTGCAGACGGTAGCCCAGCTCGGTGTCCTCGAGGCCCCAGCCACGAAACCCCGCGTCGAAGGAGAGCTCCGGGCCGCCGAGGCTCACCGAGAAGTTGCAGGAGTAGACGTAGATCCAGGGCGAGGCGTGCTCGGTGACCGGCGCGTCCAGCTCCACCAGGCGATCGTCGCGCTCGGCGGCGAGGATGGTGGCCAGCTCGGGGATCCCGCCCGGCTCCTCGAACATGCGGTGCCGGTAGCCGATGGCCACGCTCCGCTCCGCGTCCGCCTCGGCGTGCGCGCGCAGGTGCTGCGTGACGAAGTCCGGGCGCACCAGCACGTCATCGTCCACGAAGATCACCACGTCGCCGATCGCCCGCTCGATGCCGAGGTTACGCGCCTGACCGGCTCGAAATCCCTCGTCTTCTTGCCAGGCGTACTCGAGCGGCAGCTGCGCCTCGTACGCGCGCGCCACCGACTCGGTCTCGTCGCCCGAGCCGTCGTCGCAGACGACGACGCGCGCGAGCGCGTCTCGGTCCTGATGGACCAGGCACGCGAGCAGCTCTCGGAGCCGCGCGGCGCGCCGGTAGGTCGGTATGACGACGGTCGCCCTCAACGTGGCGCCGAGGGTGCCACGTCAGCGCATGAGGAGGAAGACCGCCCCGCCAGCGGCGGCCGCCATGAACATGAAGAGCGCCGCGCCGATGAGCACGATCTTGAAGACCCCGCCGCCCTCTTCCGCCTGCGCGTGGGCCTGCCCGTGGGCCTGCGCGTGGGCATGGGCGGGCTGCGGGTAGCTCCCCGAGGGGGCCTGCATGTTGGGGCTCGAGAAGTGGGCCGCCGCCGCGGCGCCGTCGAGCGCGACCGTCCTGGGCACGTTGGGATCGTGCCCGGGGTTCGCGACGCCGCCGCTGGGCGTGAGGGCCGGATAGTCACCGCTGGGCAGGGCGACCGTCCTCGGCATGTCGCTGTTGGCGTTCCCGAAGTCCGGCGCGGGGCCGAACCCGGACTCGGCCGAGAGCCCCTCGAGCGCGACGGTGCGCTCGTAGGGCGCGTCCGCGTCGCGGCTGGCCGCCGGAGCGGGCAGGTTCACGGGCGCGGGCGCCGGCTGCGGCGCTCCGAACGCAGGGGCCAGCTGCCCCGCGGGGCTGCTCGGCGAGGTCGGACCGTCTTCGTTCTCCAGCGCCCACGCGGGCGCCTGCTGCATGACGGTTCGTTCTTCTTCTTCTTCGTCGTCGTCCACCGCGCCCATGCGCGCATTGTGCCCTCGGTGGACGCCGCGTCCAAGGGGGTCACCGCACCGAGCGTTGAACGCCGTTCGGGATGATGTGTTGGATGTCTTTGACACCGAAATGAGGGTCTGCGGTCGTGAGGACGATGACCTCGGACAGCGAGATCCCTTCCGTCTCGAGCCAGGTGAGGGTGGACTCCAGCTCCGGCGCGGTCCGGGGCGTGACGATCAGCCTCGCGCTCACCTCGAGCTCCGCCGCTCTCAGCGCCTCGATCCCGCGGCGCCAGCGCGCAGCGCAGCCCGGCGCGTGCAAGGCGTCGTGCAGTGCGTCGGAGCACGTGAAGACGTCGACGACCGCGCCGCGCAGCCCCGCGTCGCGCGCCCGCGCCGCCAGCCCGGGAGCCGCGAAGGCGTGCCCCATCGTCTGGAGCGAGACCCAGGAGACGGCGGCCGCCGCGGCGTGGAGCAAAGGGAAGAAGTCCGGGTGCTCGGCCGGCTCTCCGCCCAGCACGTAGACGGTCTGCGCGCCGATCTTCTCGGCGTAGGCCACCCGGTCGAGCAGCTCGTGCAGCGGCACGCCGCCCGGCTGGACGTGGTGGAGGCGCGCGTGATGCGCCGAGCGCTGGCGCGCCGCGCCGCCGACCTCGATCCCCACCGTCATCGGGCGGGCGCACGTCTCGTCGATGTCGGCGCGCGATCGCTCGACGTAGCGCTGGACGGCGTCGTCCTCCGCGTGTCGACGCGCCAGGATGGCGAGGTTCTGGAGGTAGCCCTCGAAGCGGGCGAGGCTGGGCTCGCGCTCCCGGAACGGGTTGCGCCAGCCATCCTCTTCCGGGTCGACGACGTGGTGTCCGACCGCGAAGCGGCTGAACACGAAGCGACCGCCGCCGCGGTGGAGGCGCACGCCGAGGTCCACGTCCTCGAGCCCCCAGCCGACGAACTCGTCGCTGAAGCCGCCCACCCGATCGAAGAGCGCCTTCGAGAGCGAGAGGTTGCCGGTGTAGGTGAGCGGCCACGGGTCCTCGAGCCAGTCGAGGTTGTCGAGGCAGGCGCGCAGCGTCGGCTCGCGCGAGCGGTCGAGGATGATCGGCAGGGCGCGCACGTCGCGCCCGAGCACCTCGCGCGGCCGGTGGATGAGCCCGAGATCGTGCAGGTTGTAGCCGCTGAGGTAGCCGAGCAGCACGGCGCCCTCCACGCGACGGTGCACCCAGTCGAGGTGCCAGAGGAAGTCCGGGTCCACGGCCACGTCCGCGTCGAGGAAGGCCAGGGTCTCGTGCGACGCCTCGTCCGCGCCGCGCTGCCGCGCCTGACCAGCTCGGAAGTCGGCGTCGCCTTGGCGGAGCAGCCGCACGTTCGCCGGCATGTCCTCGAAGATCGGGCCGAGGTCCTCGCTCGAGCCGTCGTCCACCACGATCACCTCGTAGCGATCCTCCGGGTAGGTCTGCGAGGCCAGCCGCGTGACGACGTCGGCGAGGATGCCGACCCGATCGTAGGCCGGCACGATCACGCTGAAGCCGGTCGGCGTCTCGCTCCGCGCCGGCTCGTCGAGCGCGTCCACGCGCGGGATGGCGAGCCGGTCCCCGTCCCAGTCGAGGTCCGCGGCGACCGTGAACGCGGCGTCGAAGCCCGCCTCCCGGACCGCGCGGCGCGCGATGGGAGGCGCCTCTCCGTACGGGTAGGCGAAGAGCGCGGGGCGCAGGCCGAGCTCCCGGTCGAAGGCCTCGAGCGAGCGCGCCAGCTCGCTCCGCAGCCGCGCGAGGTGACCCGCCTCGTCCTCGTCGTGCAGGCGCCACCCCATGCGTGGGTGGGTGTGGGCGTGGCAGCCCAGCGTCCAGCCCGCGTCGCGGAGCCGCTTCAGATCCTCCCAGGTCAGGAACTCCGGCGACGTCTCCACGAACGCCGTGGGCACGAAGAGGGTGGCCGGCATGTCCAGCGCGGCGAGCACGGGCGCGGCGTGCGCGAGGATCGAGGCGTGCGCGTCGTCGAAGGAGATCGTGAAGGCGTCGGCGCCGGGCGGCGCGTCGACGTAGCGCTCGAGCGAGACGCCGCGCTTGCCGGCTCGTCGTCGCGCGGTGACGAGGTCGCGCAGCCCGTCGCGCGAGACCGTCTGCCGTCGGCGCGGGGCGCCGTCGCACACGTAGTGGAGGTAGAGGTTCTCCGCGCTCACCGGGGCCGGACTATGTCACATCGGCGGCGTGGGCAGAGATGCTGCCCGGGGTGAGCCCCCTTCCCCCCAGAAGCGGCCCACCCCGGACACGGGTTTCCCAGTTTGCATCGCTCGTGCCGTCCCGGGATCCGGATCACCAGGGCACACGCTCGCGCAGAACGTGCGCGCCACGCGCGAGGTCTCGCGCAAGTCGCGCAACGCTCACGGCCCGGACCGTCGCCGCGCCCAGGCGGCCACCCACCGCGAGACGGGCAAGCCGAGGAGGCCGAGCAGCACGGCGAGCCAGCCGAAGAGGAGGACCTGACGCCAGTAGAGCCCGCTCTCTGGCCGATAGGTCATCACCACCTGGTGAGCCCCGGCGGGGACCGGGATGGCGCGCACGAAGCCGTTCGCCCGGAAGACGGGAGCGCGCTCCCCGTCGACCCGCGCTCTCCAGCCGGGCAGCCAGGCCTCGTTGACGACCACGACGCCCTCCGTCGGCGCCTCGATCGTGAAGCGCACCACGTCCGGGCGCAGCTCCCAGCGGGTGGCCGACGCGCGGGGCCGGCCCGCGCGGGCGGCTCCGGCGGCGCTCGGTGGCGGCGCGTCCGAGGGATCCACTGCGCCGTCGAGGATGGCGATCGCGCTCGGCGCCAGCTCGATCGTGCGCGAGAGCGCGTCACGCCGGCTCTCGACCCGCTCGACCTCGGACGTCGGCACGAAGTACGCGCCGGGGAGAGCATCCATGAGCTCCGTGACCGTGCGCTCGCCCTCGCCGCGGTGGACGACGCGAGCGTTCAGCACCTCGCCGAGCGCCTCCGGAGGGGGGAGGTAATGTCGATCCCAGCCGTGGATGAAGTGCGGTCCCTGGAGCGCATATCGCACGTTGAATTGCGGCGCGAGCTGTGGGTGAGCGCGCAGATTGCCGACCACGCGCTCGTAGCTCGCGAGCAGGAGCGGATCCTGGTAGCCGCGGAAGTCGCGCCGCCGGAGCCGGGTCCCGGAGCGCGAGCCGATCGCGAACTCGTCCATGTAGCGCCACCGCTCGCGCGTGTTGGGCGCGTGCGGGACCACGGCGGCGGCGGCCGGCTCGTCCCAGCGCGGCTGTCCGGGCCGCATGTGCCGATGGTCGGGCAGCGCCTGGGTGACGTCGACGAGCACGATCGCCGCGAGGGGGAGCGCCCAGACGATCGAGCCCTGATGAAACGGCGGCCGCAGCGTCCGCGAGCCGAGCAGCAGCGCGAACGCCAGACCCAGGAGCCCCGGGCCCCAGCCGTCCACCAGGACGAGCGCGACGATCCCGAGCAACAGGAGCAGCCCGCTCGCCACCCGGAGGCGCCGTCCGAGCGCGCCCACGAACGCCTTCTTCTCGCTCGGGAGCCCCAGCGCGACGATGCCCGCGGCGCAGGGCCCCAGCCACGCCTGGTACCGATACGGCGCGCGGAAGAGGTCGAAGACGGGCAGCCAGTCGTAGGCGAGTCGGAACACCCATCCGCCGAGCGAGAGCGCGACGCTCAGCGCGCCCATCACGACGAAGAGCCACGGCAGGTTGCTGCCCGCGCTCCGCATCTTCGCGTGGCGGAGCGCGAGGGGGGTCAGGGCGAGCGCGAGCAGCCCGACGTAGAGGTGGTTGCCCGGCATGGGCCAGACGAGCGCGATCAGCTGCTCCGTCTCGAGGCTGCCCTGCGCGATGCTCTCGAAGCTCCGACCCGCCTGCACGGAGTGGGTGCTCAGCTCCGCTCCGGGGACGAGCATGACGCCGAGCAGCGCCGCGCCGATCAGCGGGACGGTCGCGAGCGCGGGCAGGCCGCGGAGCATCTCGCGCCCGGCCTCGCGTGACTCCTCACCGATCCGGAACGTCGTGTAGACCGCGGTGAAGGCGCACGCGAGCCAGAGCGCGGGCGGCGAGCCGGTCCAGCCGCAGAGAGCGGTCGCGAGCGCGAGGAGCAGGCCGTCGGGCACGCGCCGGAGGGTGACCAGGCGCTCGCTCGCCCAGAGCATGGCGGGCAGCCACGCGTAGCCGGCGGTGAGGTTGAGCTCCCAGTTGTTGCGCATGAACGGCGCCGCCTCGAGGAGCACCGCGCCGACCAGAGCGCCGGCCCAGCTCGCGCCGATGCGTCGCAGCCAGAGCAGACCGAAGAGGCCGCAGATCGCGAACGAGGCGACCACGCGGAAGGTCGCCCAGCCGAGGCCCGGGCTCGGCCCCGAGACGGCGCAGATGGCCCAGTTGAGCGGGTGGTAGGTGCCCGCCTGCGGGTCGGCGTGGAACGGGTAGCCGCCGCGGTCGTAGGGGTTCCAGTAGGGCAGCTCGCCCGCGTGGATCGAGTCGCAGAGGAAGACGAGATCCGGCCAGTACTGCTCCGGGACGTCCCACTCGAAGTAGCTCGCCTGTCCGCTGAAGAGGGGCCAGAAGAGGTAGACGGTGGCGGCGAGCACCGCGCCGACCGCGATCCCGATCGAGACGCGGCGCCGTCGCCGATAGCGATCGTGCACGGGCTGGATCGCGTCCAGCGACGGCATGCTCATCCGCGCTGGCGGCGGCATGGACGGATCGCGCGGCCCCTCCCTCACGCGGCCTGCATATCACGGGATCACACGTGACCTCTTCACAGTCGATCGCGGACCGCGTACACCCGTTCGCCCATGGCGATGCAGCAAGAAGAAGCCCTCCCCGCAGAGACCGCCCCCGAGCCCGTCGCGAGCAGCGACGAGAGCGCCGCCTCGAGCGCGCCCGTCGATGAGGCGGCCCAGGCCGAGAAGGAGCGAGAGCGCATCCAGCAGCAGCTCGCGCAGCTCGAGCGCAAGCAGGCCGAGCTCAAGCGCGCGCTCGCGATGGCGAACCACCCCGATCTGGCCGACGCCCTTCGGCAGGTCGAGGGCCGCGCCTACGGCGTGACCCGGGTCGAGGAGCAGCTCGCGCAGCCGCTCAGCAAGGGCGAGGAGCGCCAGCGCGCGAAGCTCGAGAAGAAGCTCGGCGCCGCCCGCGAGAAGCGCGCCGCGCTCGACGCGCAGATCGCCGAGATCGAGGCCGAGCTCGGCGGACTGGTCGAGGATCGCGTCGCGGAGCTCCACGCCCAGCGACAGACCGCGCTCCACCAGCTCTTCACCGTGCTGGCCCAGCACAGCGACGGCTTCGAGGCCGCCGGCCTCAAGGTGGCCGAGCTCATCCCGGAGCTCGACGACTGGCTGCCGGAGCTGCGCACGATGGCCGGCGACGTCGCAGACGCCGAGTGACCGAGTAGTGGTATGGTGCCCGCCGTGGGGCGCCACGTCTTCATCACGGGGATCGCAGGCTTTCTCGGGAGCCACCTCGCGGAGCGGCTCCTCGCGCAGGGCTGCTCCGTACGTGGCTGCGACGATCTGAGCGGCGGCTACCGGGACAACGTGCCCGAGGGCGCGGAGCTCGACGTCGTCGACTGCTGCGATCTCGAGGCGATGAAGCGCATCACCGAGGGCGCCGATGTGGTCGTGCACGCCGCGTCCTCGGCGCACGAGGGGCTCAGCGTCTTCAGCCCCACGCTGATCGTGCGCAACAACGTGCAGGCGTCGGTCGCCACGTTCACCGCGGCCATCGCCAACGGCGTGCAGCGGATCGTCTACTGCTCGTCGATGGCGCGCTACGGCGACAACGACGTCCCGTTCGTCGAGACGCAGGCCACCAACCCGCGCGACCCCTACGGCATCGCCAAGGTCTGCAGCGAGCAGCTGCTCCATCAGCTGGCGACCACCCACGGCGTCGAGCGCGTCGTCGCGGTGCCCCACAACATCATCGGCGCGCGCCAGAAGTACGACGACCCGTACCGCAACGTCGCCTCGATCATGGCAAACCTCATGCTGCAGGGGCGCCAGCCCTTCATCTACGGCGACGGCGAGCAGATGCGCTGCTTCAGCCCGGTGCAGGACGTCGTGGACTGCCTCGTCAAGCTCGCGCTCGACCCGGGCATGGACGGGCTCACCGTCAACGTCGGCCCCGACTCGCGCTCGTCCGAGCAGGGCTTCATCACCATCAACGCGCTCGCGGAGCGGCTGGCCGCCATCATCGGCTTCGCGCCGCTCGAGCCCATCTACGTCGACCCGCGCCCGTGCGAGGTGAAGCTCGCGACCTGCTCGAGCGACCTCGCGCGCGAGCGGCTCGGCTACGACCCGCGCGGCAGCGTCGACGACGGCCTGCGCGACATCGTCGCCTTCATCCGCGCCCGCGGCCCGCGCCCCTTCGACTACGCGCTCGAGCTCGAGATCGTCACCGACGACACGCCGCGGACCTGGAAAGACCGGCTCATCTGATCCCGAAGAATGGGCTGCGCTGCGTCGCGCTACGGGTCCAGAGTCGCGAACCCCTCTCGAACCCACCGCGAGGCGAGAAGACACTTGGTCGCGTCGGCGTACGCGTCGGGAAGATCACCGACCGCGAAGCCCGCGTTGTGTTCGAGGAACGCCACTGCCTCCTGGGCTGACGCTGGGAGCCGCATGTGGCAGTCCCCGAGCCGCATCCACACGCGTCCCCCCGCCTCTCTTCCGTGCACCAGCGTGCCCCCGGGGCGGCGTCGGAGTCGCGTTGCGAGGTTCAACTCGGCCGACAGCGCAACCGATCGCAGCCCTCCGACGGGGAGCGGAGCTGTGGCGCTGCGTTCGGCTCGCAGCGCCTCGGCCAGCCGCTCCGGTTCGAGTGGGGCCGGGTCTCGCGAGTCCATCGAGGTGAGCCAGGACAGCAGCGCCGCGGTCTCTCGACCGTGCGCTGGGACGTCACAGAGAGGCACGGCCGACTGCAGCTCCGGGTGATGCGACGCGAGGGCGTCGACGACCGCGTGCGCGAGGTCGACCCAACGCAACGGATAGACACCTACCGTGAGATGGAGTGAGCCCGAGTCGAGCGTGCTCGCGTGGTGAGGCGTGCCGCGCGGCAGGTAGAGGACGTCCCCCGACTCCAGATCGAGCTCACGCCGAGCGCTCCCGCTCCCGACCGCCCAGCGCTTGCGCCCCCAGGTCTGGAGCACGAACAAATCGTGGTCGTCCACATGCTCGGGGAAGCCATCTCCTCCAGGCAAGGAGCAGTACACGTTCACCCCGACGCGGGCCGCGAGGTCGGCTCCCAGGTCCGCCGCGAGGGTCAGCAGCGCGGGCCAGCGCTGGTGGGCCCCGTTCAAGACGATCGTGCCGCCAGCGCGCCACGCGTGCAGGATGTGCTGAGGCTTCGTGTAGTCGAGCCGTGAGTCCTCGGGCCCGCCGACGAGTCGCAGGCTCTCTTCGCCCGGCCGCACGGCGATGAGGTAGCGCTCGACATCGTCGAGGTCGAACAGATGTGTGAACCGATCCGGAGCGGTCGCGCGCTGCCAAACCGGGTGGCGCGGCGCGGCGTCCGAACGCCAGCGCTCCGCGTTGGGCCCGAGTAGCCACGTCAGGTCGCACCGCACGCGGCGCTCCTACTCCGAGCCGCTCTTCTCCGGCCCGCAGTCGCCCTTCATGACCTTCGAGGCGCGGAGCGAGCCACGCACTCTCTCGGTCCCCACGAGCTCCTCGACCATGTCGGTCTCTGCGTTGTAGACGGGTCGGCTCAGTCGAATCGAGAGCTCGGCGTTGAGCGCCATGCAGCCCTGGACAGCGGCGTCGTGCATGGATGCCGCTTCGATCAGACCCTTTTTCAGCAACTCCATGAACCCATCTAGATCCTTCGGGTCCAGCTCGATCCGCTCCACCTGGTCGCGCTCGTCCGGTGTCGCGTAGCGCGTCACGTTCTTGAACACCGGGTTCTTCAGCTCTCCGTCGGACATGGCCACCTCCCCATGGGCCATGGGTCTCAGGCACCGGACGAAATGTCAACGTTTCACCCCGAGATGTTCACCCCGGAGCAGCGGCGCCCCGACGTCCGTACGCTCGAGGCGCGCCCAACGCTCGTCGATCGGCGGGTCTCCTCGATCGAGCCCCGAGCGCGACCGCGCTCCCGTCGAGCCCGGTCGACTTGCCCGAGCCGTTGCGACGCCCAACGGATCGACGCGGCCGCGATGAGCCGCCCGTGGCCTACGGTACTGCCCCACCTCGGACGCGGCACGATGGCGTCGTGGTAGGGTCGGGCGCGTGAGCGTCGACCAGAGGCCACCCCCTCGGGTTCCCCGGCATGCGGTCGGGCGCCGCGAGTTCTTCCGCTGGTTCGAAGAGGTCTGCCCGGCGGCCACCAGCCGCGCGTTCGCACGCGGGCGCGTGGAAGGTCGAGGGAGCTCGTACGAGCTCGCGCTCGACGCGTGGGCGGTCGCGGGTGCGCCTCGCGCCGTCCTCGACGTCGGGTGCGGAGAAGGTCAGCTGCTGGCGCTCGCCGCGGAGCGGTGGCCTTCGACCGAACTTCTCGGCGTCGACGTCGTGGACATGTCGCGCGCGTTCGACGCGGCCGGGCATGGCGCTCGCTTCTGGCTGAGCGACGCCGCGTCTCTCCCCCTCGAGGATGAGCAGGTCGATCTGACCGTGTTCCACTTCAGCCTCCCGTTCGTCGAGGATCCCGTCGCGGCCCTGAGAGAGGCGGCGCGCGCGCTGCGCCCGAACGGGGTCCTGAGCGTCGTCGTCGGCGCCCCGACGAGGGAGGAGACCGTGTACCAACGCTTCAGCGCCCGCGTCCGAGACCTCTACCGCCGAGGGCACGGCGACCCCATCCAGCTGGTCGACCGCCGCACGCAGACCGCAAAGGACCTGATCCAGCTCGCCCGCGAGGCCGGTTTCCTCGACATCTCGGTCCAGGAGGCGGAGATGATCCTCGACGGCGACGAAGCGAGCCTCTTCGGCCTGATGACCACCACCTACGACTGGGCCTTCCTCGACGACATCGCCAGGGCCGAGCTGGAGGACCATTGCCGTTCGCTCCTCGGCGAGGCGCCACTCATTCGATGCCGCATCGGGCTGCGTCACCTCGTCGGCGTGAGGCGAGCGTGACCGCGACTTCGGTGCGCACCGAGAGGGACGAGCACGTCTATCGGCACTTCTACCGCATCCCGCGTATGGGTGTGGTCGGCCTGACGGGTCACGGCGGCCCGTTCGGCTTCGACATCGGTGCGGCGCTCGCCGCCGACCGCCTCCTGACCGCCTACCGTTGTGACGCCCTGGTCGAGACGGGGTGCTACCTCGGTGACACCACCCACTACCTCGCCGCGGCGTATCCCGGTCGACCGCTGGTCGGCTGCGACATCGTCCGCGCGCATGTGGACTTCGTCCGCCATCGACTGAGAGACCACCAGGACGTCGAAGTGCACCATGGCTCCTCGCCGACCGTGGTCGCGCGCGTGGCAGCCCGACACGCCCGGCCGTTCTTCTACCTGGACGCGCACAGCGAAGAGAGCTGGCCGCTGATCGAGGAGCTGAAGGCCATCGAGCGCGGGGTCGTCTGCATCGACGACTTCGACATCGGACATCCCCGCTTCGCGTACGACACCTGGCGGGGTGTCGCCTGCGGACCGCAGCTCCTGTCGAGGGTCGGGGATCGCGTCAGCGAATACTGGATCCTCGACCCCGAAGCCGATCTCCCCTTCCCGTGCCTCCAGACGGGGCGGCGCGGCGGCAAGGCGTGGCTCGTGATGGGGCTCGACACGGCACCCATGGAGGAGTGCCCGTGGTTCCTGCGCCGGCGCGTGCCGGAGCGCGGATGACGGTGACCTACCGGTTCGGAACCAGTCTGCGCCGAATCGACGCCGAGGCCACGCTGGAGGTCGCGGCCGCGTGCCTCGCGTCGCATGGCGTTCGCCGTGTTGTCGACGTCACGCCTCTCGATCGAGTGGGCTTACCCGTGTTCGTCTCGATCCGCCCCGAGGGCCGAACGCTCGCCGTGCACGCCGGCAAGGGCTCGACCCCCGGCGAGGCGCGTGTGAGCGCGGTGATGGAGGCGCTCGAGTTCGCGGTCGCCGAGCGCCCACCCTCGCGGGAGACCGTATCGGTGACGCCCCGGGAGGCGCGGGAAGCTCACGGGCTCGATTTCCTCTCGCTCTGCCCGCGTCTCGGCGTCGGCATCCCCAGCGACCGACCCCTGGACTGCTTGCTCGGAGAGTGCCTCCTCGGCGGCGGACCGCGTCCGTTGCCCGTAGAGACCGTGCATCTCCTCGAGCATGGCTCGGGCTCCGGGTACTTCGGCTCCAACACCACCGGCCTGGCGTCTGGCAACGACGTCGTCGAGGCGACCCTGCACGCCGCGCTGGAGGTGCTCGAACGCGACGTGAAGTCGTTCCAATGCGTGCGCGACGAGACGCGCCTCATCGTGCCCGAGAGTCTGCCTCCCCCGCTCCTCGAAGTGCTCGGCAGGATCGAAGCGGCGGGGCTGCGCTGCGCGCTCCGCCACGCCCCCTCCGCGTCGGGAGTGCCGTGGTTTCAAGCCGTGCTGTGGGATCCGGACGACCTCGACCCGAGCCTCGTCAACGGCGGCTACGGGTGCCATCCGGACGCGACGACGGCCGCGACTCGCGCGGTTCTGGAAGCCGTCCAGAGCCGACTCGTCGTCATCCACGGCGGGCGGGACGACCTGATCGACACCCACCGGCGCTACGCGAGCATGAGCCCGACGGAACGAGTCGGTCATCTTCAGCGCGTCCTGAGGCGGGCGCTCGACGTCGATGGCCAGGTGGAGCTCGAGTCGGTGCCATCGCTCGACACCTCAGGCCCTCTCGAGAGCGTGCTCGACCGGGTCCTGGATGCGGTGGGCCGCGCGCGACTCGGTCCCCCGGTCCGCGTCGTGCTCGAGTCCATCGATCCACGGCTCGCGTTCGTGCGCGTCGCGATCCCTGGAGCCGAGAACTTCACGAACGCCGAGCGGAAGGTCGGGCGACGGCTCGTAGAGCGGCTGAGGGCCGCGCGGTGAGCTGCGTCCTGTTCGTCGGCCCGACGGCGTGGGGCCTCGACCTCGAGCGATGGGCAGCCCGGGTCGACGTCCGTGGTCCGGCCTGTCGAGGTGCCATCGACGCGCTGCTCTCGGCGCACGGAGCGCCCCGGCCCATCGCGCTGGTCGATGGGCTCTTCGGTCGAGTGCCTGCGCTCGGGCACCGCGAGATCCTCTCGGCCCTCGAGGCGGGTTGGCCGGTCTGGGGGCTCTCCTCTCTCGGAGCCATCCGCGCGGCCGAGATGGACTACCTGGGCATGCGCGGCTACGGGCGCATCTACGCTCGCTACGCATCCCTCCCCGATCTCCGTGATGACGAGGTGGCGCTGCTCCACGAGGCGGAGCGTCCCTGGCGCCCGGTCAGCGAGCCTCTCGTTCATCTTCGAGAGGCGCTCGCGCACCTCGTCGCGGTGGGCTCGATCGAGGACGGGACGAGGGCCGAAACGCTCGCGACGCTCGAGCGGCTCTGGTTCGGCGAGCGAACGCGTGCGCGCCTGCTCGAGCTGCTCGTCGCGCGGGAGGGGCCCGGGCGGCGGGAGGAGCTCCGCGCCGAGCTGCGCCGCTTCGAGCGCTTCCGAGTCAAGACTCACGATCTCTCGATGTTTCTCGAGGAGGCGCCGTGGGCTCGCACCTGACGCTGGCCGCGATGATCGGCGGCGTTCCGTTCCTCGATCCGAGCTTCAGGCCGGGCGCGCTGCTCGCGGCTGTCGCCGTCGTCCGGGCCCGGGCCGCTCACGGGGACGGGGCCGAGTCGCTCCCCGGAGACGCTCTGCGCGCGCTGCTGCGTCCTTCGGTTGCGCTCGAGCTGCGCGTCACGCAGGGGCTCGCGCGGAGGATCCCGAACGCACCGCTCTCGGAGGCGCGAGCCGCGCAGGTCGAGGTCGCCATGGCCCGCCTCGCCACGCTCCCGAGCTGGCGGCCGCTCCTGGAGCTCCCGCTGGCGGTGCGCGGCCTCGTGGACCACCCCGCGACCTCGTGCTCCTGCTACGGCGTACCGCAGCACATCTTCCTGAGTGAGAGCGCGTTCGACGACGCCGTCGGGCTCGAGGAGTACGTGCTGCACGAGGTCTGCCACAACTGGATGTATTGCATCGAAGAGATCCGCGTGCTGCACCCCGCCGAGTTCCCCGGCCGGTACACGCTCCCCACGGGCACGGTCGGGCGGAACCCGACGGAGGTCATCGGTGCTGCGCACGTGGCCTCCACGCTCATACGGTGGTACCGACACCAGAATGGTCAGCCCGAGCGGGTGCGCGACCTCTCTCGATATCTCGCGGGTTGCATCGAGCTCCTCGAAGGGATGCCGCCAGGCGCGCTGACGGCGACGGGGGTCGAGGTGGCGGAGCGCCTCGCGAACGAGCGGGTGATCGGGTGACGTTGAACCGAGCGACCGCGGACGGAGTCATCAGGTGCTGGCCGACCCCCGTCTATCGTCGGCAGCACGACACGATGGGGGACGCGCAGGGAGTGAACGAGGCGCTCGCCGATCATATCCGCCGACGAAGTCGCGAAGAGCCGTCCGCGAAGGCGAGCAACCTCGGCGCGTGGCAGAGCCGGGCGGATCTGCTTCGAGGCGACGCTCCGGCCGTGAGCCGGCTCGCCGAGTGGATCTCGGAGGCCGTCGCCGCGCTCGAGCGGCTGGTCCTGGCCATCCCGTGGGAAGCGGGTCATCCCGTCGCGGAGGCGTGGGGCATGCTCTACCGAGCGCGCGATGCGCAGGGAGTGCACGTGCACCCGGGCTCGGTCTGGAGCGGCGTGTACTACGTCGAAGTGCCAGAGCTCGAGGGCGAACGGGGCGCCCTGGAGCTGTTCGATCCGCGGACGGCCCGACGGGTACGGCACGCGACGGGTATACACCGCATCGTCCCCTCGAGCGGATTGCTCGTGGCGTTCCCCAGCTGGCTCGAGCACCGCGTTCGCCCACACGACTCCCCACGAGAGCGGATCGCCGTCGCCTTCAACGTGGGATATCGCCGATGAGTGCTCCCGAGATTCTCCTGCTCTGGCCCACCCTCGTGGTCCAGCGTCACGTCGAGTTGCCCGATGTAGGAGTGCGTGCAGCGCGCTCGCCCACGCTCGCCGAGGTCTTGGACGACGCGGCCCTGGAGGCGTGCGAAGCCCAGATGGCGTCCGCTCTCGAACCGCTCGGGGTGGGGCCGCTGGCGGGCTCCGTGGTGCCGGGATCCGTCGTCGAGCGAGTGGGGCCCGATGACTGGCCGGCTCCGCGATACCACTCCGGCGAATGGCACGGCGTGCTCTGCTTGGTCCACCGATCTGCCGAGGAAGAGACCTCGAGAAGAGAAGGGGAGCTCCTGCTCTTCGACCCGCGACCCGGAGCGCTGGTGGCCGAGCACCCCGGTCGCCCGTTCGGTCGCTCTCTCCGGCTCGACCTCGGCGAGGGCTCGCTCGTGCTCATGCCGGGCTGGTTGGCCTGGTCGGTGCTCCCCGTCTCGACCGGGCGCGAGCTGATCGTCGCTCACCTCGTGTCGTGAGTCGGCCCTGCATCGAGCTCCGAGCTGGAGTCGCGTGCCTCGGGGAGCGTGACCACGTCGGTGTCGGGCTCACTGGGTGGCGTCGTGCGGACCGTCGTGCGGGGGCCCGCATGGATTTCCTCCAGGATCGCGCGCGTCGACGCCTGGTTCGCGGAGTGATCGGCCCCGTCGCCGTCGGCCGCTGGCGTCTGCCTCCGCTTGGCGCGGATCCCGAGGCGACCGGTGAGGTCGCGGCGCGCGGCGTCGACCGAGCCCACGAGGCGCGTGAGCGTGCGGAGCGCGTCCACCACCTCGCGCAGCGCGTCGGTCGTGGAAGAACGCTGACGCTCACGGGCAGCGTTCGCTGCAGATCCGGACATCGTCCACCTGCCATGTCGTGCCGTCGGTCCCGTCCGCGCCCCAATCGTTGGGTTGCGCGTTGCCCCCGATCGTCACTCCATTGAACCCCGCTACACCGGAGTCTGCGCCGGTCTCACGGAACGGGACGCCTCGCACGAGGCCCAAACGACAACCATCGAACCAGAGCTCGAGCTCCCCGTCGGCGACGCCAGGCGCGCTGTTCATGCGGAGGCCGACCTCGAAGCGATGCCACTCGCCATCGGCGAAGACCGCCTCGTAGCTGCCATCGGCAGGCACGGCGCAGGACGCACCCGTGCGGAGCTCGAATCGAGCGGCTCGTCCGCCCCAGTCCGACCCGTCGTGCGCCACGCGCTCCGCACCGGCTCCACCCACGGTGCAGCGGTAGTCCGGCGGGTTGGAGCAGCGGACGCTGCAGCGGAACTCCATCGTGCCCGACGCCTCCCGCCAGTTGCAGATCACGCCACCATCGGTCGATTCGCTCGTATTGAAGACGTTGCGCCCGTCGTCGAGCCACGCGCGATCGTAGTGAAAGATGTGCGTCATCTTCTGGTTGGTCGTGCGCAGGACGGGCGAGCTCCAGTAGACCCACATGTCGAGCCAGATCTCTTCGTGCTGCTCCGGGTACCAGTACTTGGCCAGCTGGAAATCGTGACCCCACTGGGAACGCCCCAGATGGTGCTCGTTCTCGTCCCACATCTGAAGGTTCATGCCCGCGCCGCCGCGCGCCCCCTCGGACGTGATCTGCGCGACATGGGGATAGCTCCCGCCGCTTCCGCCGCCGGTCCACAAGAAGCTCCAGCCGGGCTCGAAATCCGCCCTTTCCCAGGGGAAGGTCGCCTCGCCGCAGGCCGCGCTGTCCGGCCCCAAGCAACGCCCATCCAGGTCCATCGCGGGATACGAATCGAAGTCGTCCGCGAAGAGCACGCTGGGAGGGGGCGGGCCAGCGTCGAGGCGGCCTGCGTCGGGCCGAGAGCCGTCCAGCGGGACCACGCCTGGGCTCCCATCCGGAGGGACACCCGAGTCACCCGGGGGCGCGCTGTCCGACCCAGCGTCGTCCGGCGCGTTGCCGTCCGGAGTGCCGCCATCCAGAGCTTCGGGATCGCCGCAAGCGAACGACGACAGGGCCAAGAGCACGACGGGGAGCTGCTGCAATCTCATGCGATCACCTCAGCACCCGGGCGGAGCTGGACCACCTATCTTCGACTATATTCCGCCTTCATCACCGTCTCTTCGCTCGCGCGGGCAGCGAACACGGGCGGCGAAGAGGGGGCAAGCGACCCGAGGCCCGACCGCGCCCGCCGGGTGAACTCGGATCGACTCGACTCGACGAGTCGGGGCGCGGCGCGTCCGCGGTTCCATGTATCCTGGGGCGTGGCCAAGAAACTCTGGACCCAGACCGCAGAGGTCCCGGAAGCGCTCCGCAGCAACCCGCCTCCCGCGCGTGTTCGCGCCATCGAGGCGAACGAGATGGGCGTGGCGTTTCAGCCCATCGTGGATCTCGAGACGAAGACGATCTTCGCGGCCGAGATGCTCGCGCGGTGCCGGCGCGCGTCCTTCGAGAACCCCGCGTTCCTCTTCGAGCAGGCGGAGCTCCAGGGCGCCACCGGACGGCTGGGGAGGCTGACCCGGGAGGCCGGCTTCGCGCGCGCGCCGGCGCTGCCGCTCTTCGTCAACCTCCACCCCCACGAGCTGAGCGAGCGCTGGGTGGTGCGACCCGACGACCCGATGAACTTCTTCGAGCACGAGCTCTTCCTCGAGGTCACGGAGAGCGCCGCGTTCGACTACTTCGAGATCGTCGACGGCGCGCTGCGCGAGCTCTGCGGGCGGCTCAACGCGCAGCTCGTGGTGGACGACTTCGGCGCCGGCCAGTCGAACCTCCTCCGCATCGCGGAGCTCGGGCCGTCGGTGGTCAAGCTCGACCGGAGCCTGGTGATGGACGCCGACCAGCACCCGGCCAAGCCGATCATCCTCCGGCACCTGGTGAAGCTCTGCGAGGATCTCGGCGCGAAGGTCGTCGCTGAGGGCATCGAGACGGTCGGCGAGCTGAAGGTCGTGATCGACTCCGGCGTGCACTACGGGCAGGGCTACCTGCTCGCGCGGCCCGCCGATCCGATGAACGAGGTCGTCTGGCCGGACCTGTAGGCGCGGCGCTACTCGCTCTCGTCGCCCTCTTCCGACTCGCCCTCGGGCGCCATCTCGCGGAGCTTCGCGGCGAGCTCGGGGTTCTGGGCCAGCATCGCCTCGGCCTGCGCGCTCATCGCGTCGATCCCGCCCATCTGCTCCACCTGCTGCTGCAGGCGCTGCTCGAGGCCCGGGTCCTTCTCGATCATCTCGCGCGCCTGGTTGGCGAGCGCGCCGAGGTCGGGCATCTGCCCGCCCGCGCCGCCCATGCCGCCCATCATCTTGGTGAGGTCGCCGAGGTCGCCGCTCTGCGCGAGCTGCTGCGCCATCTGCATGGCTTGTTGCATGAGCGCCTCCGGGTCTCCGCCCATCTGCTGCATCATCGCGCCCAGATCCATGCCGCCCATGCCGCCCATGAGGGCTTGCATCGGGTCGGCCGCCTGCACCGGGATCCAGTCGGCGGCCTCTCCGAGCTCGTCGACGACCTCGTTCCACTTCTTCGCCGCGAGCGCGTGCGAGTCGGGGTAGACCGGCACACCGCGCGTGGGCTCGTGCAAGTCGAGCAGCTCACCGAGCAGCTCGTGCATGCGCGCGGCCAGCGCCTCGGGCTCCGACGCGAGCGAGACGCCGAGGTGGACCTTCACCGCGTCCTCGAGCGCCTCGATCGTCACCGCTTCGCCGCTATTGGCGCGGCGCGCGCCGCCCTCTTCGGGCAGGGCGGCGAAGACGACGGAGGGAGACACCTTGAGGACGGCGATCGCGTTCATGGCCATGCCGAGGCTGTACCACGCTCGGTGCCCTGGGGACACGCCGCGGTCGGCCGCGCCGCCTGCGCCACCCGCAGCAGCTCACTCGGGCCGCTCACCGAGCCGTAGTGGTTGTCGACGACGATCAGGAGATCGTCGCCCTCGAAGGTGAGCCCCTCCGGGTTGGGGTGGTCCGGCAGGTGCGGCGCGAGATCCGTGACCAGCTCGGCCTGGAGCGGCTCCGGCCCGCCGAGCGGGATGCGCACCACACGCCCCGCCCACTCGAGGCCACGCAGGCCGCGCTCGATCGCGAGCACCTCCAGGCCGCCGCGCGCGCAGCGGCAAGCGAGGGCGGAGAGCTTGCCGATCGGAGAGGTGAGGCGAACCCGCGAGGCGCTCCAGGGGCCTCCGTCCAGGCGCCTGCGCGCGAGCACCGCGACGCGCTCGCCGTTCTCCTCGTACGCGTGCTCGATCGCCACCAGCAGCTCGTCTCCCGCGAGGCAGATGCCCTCGATCCCGTCGTTGTCGTCGGGTGTCGCCCCGAGGGCTGCGTACGGCATCTCGATGTCCTCGACCACGCGCGCCTCCTGGCCGAGCACCTCGACGATCATGATGCGGTCGGACGCGCGATCGGCGACCGACGACTCGGTCCCGATCGCGAAGCGCCGTCCGCCGAGCCAGGTGATCGCCTCGGCGTCCACCTCCTCCGGCAGCCCGATGAGACGGTGCAACCGCGTCCCGTCGGGGCCGATCGCGTAGAGGTGCCGTGCTCGCTCGGGGACCACCCAGTGCACACCCTCGCCGTCCGTGGTGAGGCCGCTGAGGCCGTCGCTGGCGTCGAGGGTGAGGCGAACCACCCCAGGTGGTGGCGCCGCCGGAGCACGCGTCGGTCGCGGAGGCTCGGTCGCACCGCAGCCCGCGAGACAGAGCCACAGCGCTGCGCATAACCGCATCACTGGGAGCATAGGGCCGGAGGCGGCGGCCGCGAGGGCCGTCACGCGAGGTTCACGCGGCCTTGCGGAGCGCCGGGACTGCCTCATCTTTCATCCTGGTGAGCCCCCGCGTCCTCTGCCCTCTGACATGCCTCCTCGTCGCCCTCGGCCTTCTCCCGGCGAAGGCCGCGGCGCAGTGCGGTGCCCTTCCGTCTTTGTCGACCACCTCCAACGACGGCGTGCTCGGGCTGGTCTCGGGGTTGACGCAGGCGGTGGGTGGCGCGCGATGCGGAGAGCCGGTCCTGCGCCCGGAGCTGGAGCTGATGGGTCCGATCGAGCTCCCCGATCACCTGCGGCAGTCGTTTCGCATCCGGCTGAGCACCGAGGGCGATCGCGACCTGGGTGACTCGCTCGTGCGCTCCTTCCTCGGGGGGCAGGAGATCCGTCGCGGCCTCTGGGCGGAGGGCCTCGCGGACGCGCTCGCCTTCGGCGTGCTGTCGACCCAGCTCATCCTCGACGCGACGCTGCCCTTCCGGCGCGCCTCGCACGAAGACGCGTGGTGGCGGGTGCTGCTCATCGATGGGCTGGCCCACGCCGTGGCGCAGGGGATCAGCTTCGGCCTCGATCGCCTCGAGGACCCCAGCGAGGAGGACCTCGCGCGCGGCTGTCAGGGCGACGACTGCCAGGTCGACCCCTTCCACCCGGGCGCGCGCGCCACGATGACGTTCACGAGCGCCAGCCTGATGTGTCTGCACGGCCAGATGAACGACGAGGGGCCCGCGCCGTGCGTAGCCGGGGTCGCCGCCGCGGCGCTCGCGGGGACGATGTGGGCCTTCACGGACGAGTACGCCTTCACCGACGTGCTCACCTCCGCGGGCATCGGCGTGCTCGCGGGCTACGTGCTGCCCTGGATGACGTTCTACGGCTTCGGCGAGCGCAACCCGCTCGCGCCGACTCCCCATTCGGAAGGCGACACGGGCGTGGACGCCTGGGTGACCCCCGACTTCTCGAGCCACGGCGCCGGGCTGCGTCTCCAGGGGACGTTCTGAATCCCCCGCCTGCAGGTGCGCGCACGGACGCCCTGCGGTAGACCCTGGCTGGCATGCTCCAGAAGCTCGAACGCAAGCTGGGCCGCTTCGCGATCCCCAACCTGATCACGCTGCTCGTCGGTGGGCAGGCGGCCGCCTTCGTCCTGATCATGGCGAAGCCCGAGATGGCCGGGGCGCTCGCCTTGGTCCCGAGCCGCGTGCTGCAGGGCGAGGTCTGGCGCCTCGTCAGCTTCCTGTTCATGCCGGCGAGCTACAGCATCTTCTTCATCATCTTCGCGCTGTGGCTGCTCTACCTCTACGGACGCGCGCTCGACGATCTGTGGGGCGCCTTCCGCTTCAACCTGTTCATCTTCGTGGGTTGGATCGCGTCCGTCGGCGCAGCGTTCGCTGTCCCCGGGACGGTGGCGACGAACATCTACTTGCTCGCGTCGATCACCTTCGCGTTCGCCTACCTCTACCCCGACTTCGAGCTGCTCCTCTTCTTCATCCTGCCGGTGAAGATCAAGTGGATCGCGCTCCTGACCGCGGTGTACTTCCTCTACGCGTTCGTGATGGGGGGCACGGCCGACCGGCTGCTCATCGCCGCGGGGCTGTTGAACTTCTTCCTCTTCTTCACGCCCGACATGATCCGCCGCGCCCGCGGACAGACGCGGCGGAACCGCGTCGAGAAGGAGCGTGAGCGGGTGCAGACCGCGGTCCATCACGAGTGCACGGTCTGCGGCAAGACCGACAAGAGCGATCCGGACATGCAGTTCCGCTACTGCTCGAAGTGCAGCGGGCGGCGGGCCTACTGCATGGACCACCTGCGCGACCACGAGCACGTGCTCGACTGAGAGGCTGAGCGCGCCCTCAGGAGAGGCGCCGCTCGAGCGCGTCGGCGACCTCTCGCGGCGACAGGCCCCGGTCGAGCAGCGCCTCGAGCGCGCGCTCCGCTCGGTCTCCCTCCAGCACGCGGTCGAGCAGCGCGTCGGTGCCCGCGAGCGCGTCCGGCGCGTGGGGCCGCGCGTCCGGCGGCGGCGCCTTGGGCGCGATCTGATCGAGCAGCCGCTGCACGGACGCGCCGACCTTGCTCGTGCCGATCCACGCGTCGATCGCGGCGAGCACGTCCGGCCGGACACGTGGCATCGGGCCGTCGCCGCCGACGCGCAGCGGGACGGTGAGGTCCCCCGCCGCGCCGAGCACGCGGTGCGACTCGAGCCAGCTGGCGGCGGCGTGCACGAGGAGCGCGCCCGACCAGAGCGGGGCCTTCGTGAGCGCGCCGCTCACGCGCGCGCCGGCCACGCCCGCCCCGAGGTCGAAGAGCTCGAGCGCGTCTCCCTCGAGGCGCAGGCTCGCGAGCAGGGGCTCGTTCCCCTCGATCGGCAGCGCGTCGAGGCCCAGCCGCTCCAGGGTGGGCGCGAGGCGCGACAGACCCGGATAGCGCGGAGCGGCGACGCGGAGCCGGAGCAGGGCGTGCGGCGGGCCCACGGCGCGCCGGTGGAACGCGAGCCGCGCGCTCGCCGCGCCCTCCACGGGGAGCGAGAGCGGGGCGAGCTCCACGCCCTCGAGGCTCAGCTCACCGAGGACCCCTCGGAAGCCGCTCAGCCCGACGTGGACCTGACCTCGCAGCTGCCCGTCCAGCAGCTTCGCGCGGAGCTCGGAGACGTCGATCGCGCGGCGCGTGCCAGAGAGCGTGAAGTACGCGTCGTCGAGCGTGAGCGCGCGCGGGCCGAACGCCACCGACTGCCGCGGCGCGTGGGCGCGGAGCTCCACCGTCGGGTCGGCGAGCGCGCCCTCCGCCCGCGCCTGGATCGCCCAGCGCTCACCCTCCGTGAACGTCAGCCCTCTCGGCGTCGGCAGATCCACGGGATCCAGCCAGCCCTCGAGCCGGGTCTCCTCGAAGCGGCCGTCCCTGGTCCCGAGCGCGAGGGTGAGCGCGCTCCGGTCCGTCTTCGCCTCGGCCGTCCCGTGCAGCCGGTCGAGCGTGCCGCGCACCGAGGCGTCGAGGCGAACCTCTCCCCACGGCCTCGCGCCTTCGAGGCGAGCCCGCTCGAGCAGCAACCCTTCTTCCTGGGTCCAGCGACCCTTCGCCGAGAGCGCGCCATCGAGGAGCCGGCCTTCGAGCGAGCGCAGCTCCACACGGCCCCTCGACAGCCACGCCTCCACCCGGGCCGACTCGAGGGTCGCCTCCTCCACGACGCCCGGCGTGTCGATACCGAGCGCGCGGCTCGTCGCCACCAGCCGCAGCGCGCCGTCTTCGACCCTCGCGTCGAGCTGGACCTTGCCCGTCGGCGTGTGGGCGAGGCGCCAGAGGCCGGCCTCGCGTGCGTCCTCGAACTCGAAGAGGCTCTGCACGCGGGTGCCCTCCCAGCCGCGCTCGCGCGAGAGCCGCAGCGGCGCGAGCGAGACGCGCGAGCGCGGCGCCTCGGCGTGCACCCGGCCCTCGACCCCATCGCTCCGCCGCCGCAGATCCGCCCAGAGCTGCGTGCCCGGCGGCACCGCGTAGCGCTCGAGCAGCCCCGGGGCGATCAGACAGAGCGCGGCCTCGAGGTCGGGCGTGTCCAGCCGCTCGATCGCGGCGCGCTCCTGATCGAGCGACACGGAGCCCGTGCCGACCCGCGCGTCGAGCGCGAACGTCAGCGCGCCCGCGTAGCCCACGCTGCCGGTGACGCGCCGCAGATGGAGCCGCCCGTGCGGCGGGCTCACAGTGAGCGCAGGGGTCTCGAAGCGCGCGCCGAAGCCCGGGCTCGAGCGCGTCCCGCGCAGCATGATCCGCAAGGGGAACGCGGGGCCCTCGATCGCCGCGCCCCGCACCCGGAACGCGCCCGGCACCAGCTCGGCTTCGCCGTCGCCACCCAGCGTGTCCCCCGCGGCGCGGTCGAGCGTCGGCCGGAGCGCGGCGGTCAGCGCGCCGGGCAATTGCAATCGTACCTGTGGGTAGGGGCTGCCCTCGAAGTCCAGCCGCGCGAGCAGCGCCGAGGTGTGCGCGAGGTGGGGCGAGCGCAGCTCCGCGCACGTCGCGGTGACCGTGCCCCGCGGCGCGCTGCGTGTCCCCTCGAGCCGCCCCTCGATCACCACGTCGTCCGAGTCGTCTTCGACGTGTCCCCGCGCTGGCTCGACGTCGCGCCACGAGAGCCGCGCCTCCAGCTCGGCCTTCGCGATCCGCTCGCCGTCCAGCGCGAGCTCGAGGCTCAGCCGGCTGGCCTCTCCCGCCTCGGAGGCGGCGTGGATCGAGAGCCGCGTCGTCGCGCCCTCCCGCACGAAGCGCGCGTCCACCAGCGCCTCCCAGGGCAGCGGTACCGGCGGCGCGCGGCGCGCGGTCAGCGCCTCGAAGGCGTCGGCGAGGTGGCCGAGGCGCCCCTTCTTCACCTGCACGTCCGCGCGGGTCACCTCTCGCGCCGCGCCGTGCACGCCGCCCTCGACGCTCGACGCGCCGCTCTCGAGCGCGACCTCGGTGATGGACCAGCTGGGCCCGTTCACGCGGATGCGCGCGCGCCCCGCGAGCGGCGCTGCGTCCCCGACCCCGCGGACCACCCGCCACTCCCCGCCTTCCACCGTGACGTCCGCGTCCAGCCACTCGGGGGTCGTCCGCGCGACGAGCTGGAGCGGGGCCGAGAGCGCTGGCTCGCCGTCCCGGTAGGCGTGCAGCGTGCCTTGCATGCGCTCGATGCGGACCGAGCGCAGCGCGCTGGCCAGATCGCCCGCCGCCGCCACGAGAGCGCTCGGATCCGCGCGCAAGAGAGCGGTGTCGACATGCAACACGAGGTGCCCGCCGAAGGGCAGGTGCGCGTCCTTCAGGCGGACCTTCTCGCCCTCGAGCTCGAGCCCGCCGAGCGAGGCGCGCGGCCCGAGTCGGCTCTTCAGCCACGCGCGAATCTGGGGGAGTGAGCGCTCGAGGACGGTGTTGGCGAAGGACGCGAAGAAGCGCCTCGTGTCGTCGTCGCTCATGCCCGCCGCTACTCCTCGATCGGGGTCCAGCGTTCGTACTTCGCGGCGGACGCGGGGCCGGCGAAGATCTGGAGCGCGATCATCGGCGCGTCGCCGTTCTGGTAGCTCACCGTCGCGCCGGCCGGCATGAACACGGTGCTGCCGGGCCCGATCTCGGTCTGCACGCCGTCGATGGTGATCACCCCGCGGCCCTCGAGCACCACGATGTACTCCTCGTCCGCGTCGGCGTGCTCGGGCACCGCGGCGCCCGCGTCCATCTCCAGGCGCGCCACGAAGGCGTTGTTCCCCTGCGCGAGCAGGGCGACGGTCGCGGTCCCGGGCGGCGCCATCCGGCGCGGCGCGTCTTCGAGGGCGCGGATCTCGGCCGCGGGGCTCTCTCGAGCCGCGCTCTCACCGCCCACGCTCGATTCGACGCAGGCCTGCGCGGTCTGGGGCTCGGCGCACGTCGGGCAGTCGGCGCAGCCGGCGAGCAGCAGGGCGAGGGCCCACGCCGCGCGCATCACGCCTCCGTCTTGAGGCGCGGGAAGAAGCGCCCGCCCTCCAGCACGCGCTTGTCCTCGTCACCCTCGGGGACGTCGTTCGGCCACACCTCGAGGTGCGCCTCGCCGACCATCTGGCCCTTGCCCTCCACCCAGGCGTTGCGCTCCTTCACCCACGCGACGCAGGCGGCGCGCGCGGCGTCAGTCAGGGGGCGGGAGTCGTCGACGACCGTGAAGCCCTCGTCGATCTCGTACTTCACCGCGAGCGGCCGGTTCGGGTCGGCGTCGGCGTCGTCTGCGCCCAGCTCGCCCTTCTCGATGAGGGCCATCTCCTCCTGGTAGCGCTGCTGCAGCGCCGCCTCGAGCTCCGCGTCGTACTTCGCCTTGAGCTCGCGCTCGACGGAGTCGTACGGCCGCATCGCCTCCTTCATGCGTTTCGACTCGGCGGGCGAGACGTCGCTCAGCACCGTGAGGATCTCGATGAAGGGCGGGCGCTCTTCGAGCCAGGCGATGCACTGCTCCGCGTCCGCCATGCTCGCGACGAGCGTCTCGCCGGTTTTCAGGTTTCGAACCTTCACCTCGAATTCGGCCATGCGCGCACCTTCGCCCGACTCGGGGGCTCGCCACAAGTCCCTCAGCGCCTGACCTTCAGCGCAGCGGCGGCAGCGTCAGCTCGAGCCGCGTGGTCACGCGGTCGAGGTACGCCATCAGCCGGTGGTCGGCCCGGACCGCCTCGCGCGCGGGGTTGGAGGCGAGGGTGTGCGCCGTGTGCATCAGGTTCGCCCACGCGGTGCAATCGACGACGTGCGGCGCGTCTCCGAGGAGGAAGCGCTGATCGCCGAGCTCGTTCGAGACCCGCTCGATGGCGGTCACCGCGCGCGTGTAGTCGGCGGCGTTCGTGAAGCCATGCTCGGCGCAGGCGGTCACCTGCGAGCGGCGAATGATCGGCACCAGGACGGGCGCGAGGATCCACGGCACGAGCGCCTTGACCGTCGGCTTCTGGTGCACCCAGCCCGCCGGATCGACGAAGCGGGCGTAGAGGCAGGCGAAGTAGATGTCGCGCTGGATGAGGGCCTGCAGCTCCTCGGTCTTCTGGACCTCCGCCTCGCTCAGCCCGGCGTCGAGCGCCGGCCCCTCGGCCTCGAGGTGCGCGAGGATGGCGCCCGAGTCGGCGAGCAGCGCCTCCCCCTCGACGCCGGCCACGTATGGCACCCGCCGGTTCGGCGACTTGCGCACGTCTCCCTTCGCGGTCTCGTACGCGCGCCCCGTCAGACGCAGATACGCCTCCACCTTCGTGCAGTACGGGCTCACGCTCACCGGGAGATCGAAGGCGGGGGGCAGCTGGTAGAGCGTGATCATCTCGTCGAGCCTCGCTCCAGACGGCCGCCGAGGCAATTCCAGGCTCCGGGTGATAGGACTTCGGCATGGCGGATCTCGGCCCCTTGCCTCGCCTGGTCTCATGCGTCGCGGTCGCGTTCCTGTCGGCTTGCGTAACCCCTGCGCCCCCGGGCGACGGCGGCGCGCTCGACGCCTCTCTGGACGCATGGATCGACGGAACCATCGCGGAAGGTTGCGCCGGCGAGCCTCCTCAGCTCGCCTGCTTCGGCGCCTGGCCGGGCTGCTGCGACGAAGGTCCCAGCCCCACCACCGGCGAGTGTGACGCCGAGCTCGCGCGATGGAGCTGCCCCGCGGGCACCTTCGATCACTGCGACTGCGGGCCGCCTCCCGACGCCGGCCCCTGACCGCGGCGGTCAGTCCCGGTCGACGGCTCTCAAGCCTCGCGCCTTCGCGCGGTTGTGGGCGACCCGCCTCCGCGTCGAGGCGGCGCGCTCCGAATCCTCGCGCCGCTGGCTGGAGGCCCGGCGCGCCGCGCGCAGTCGCGCGGGCAACATCGGCACCAGGCGCCACGCGGTGGCCCCGTCCAGGGGCGCGACGGGGATCAGATTCAACACGATCAGGGCGAGGTTGAGTCTCACCCACACCGCCAGGAGCGACTCGAGCTGCAGGCCGAGCCAGCTCTCCTGCGCGGGCAGGAGCGTGGCCGCGGCGATGGCGGGGATCAGGAGCGCGGCCTGGAAGAGCACCCCGCCCCACGCGATCACGGCGTGGTTCCACGGCGTCCCCCAGTCGCCCAGGTAGACGCATCGACCCCCCAGCCCGTGGAGCGCGATGTGAGAGACGGCGAGGCTCGCGCGGCGCACGAAGAAGGCGTGACCCAGCTCGTGCACCAGGACGAGCGAGGCGAGCCCCAGCCAGAGCCCCGGGTGGCCGAACGCGACGAGCCCGACCGTGACCAGCATCGCGGCCCAGTGGACGCGGATCTCGATCGACCCGAGCCAGCCGACTCTCAGGTAGTGACCGAACCACTGAAACCGGCCTTGCATGTTCTCCAGGTACACCGAGCCAGCCGCGTCTACAACCCCGCGGTCCGGTCGGTCAGGTCCGGCACCACTCGCGGAGGATCGTCTGCCACTGGTCGCGCCAGCGCCTCTCGTGGAACTCGCGGGTCGCCTTCTCGCGGCTGGCGGCGCCCATCTTCGCGGCGAGCGCGTCGTCGCTCAGCAGGAGCTGGCAGTGCTCGCGGATCTCCGCCGCGCTCTCGCCGACGAAGCCGTTGACGCCGTGCTCCACGTAGCGCTCGATCCCGGGGATGCGGAAGGAGACCAGCGGCAGGCCGGTCATCATCGCCTCGATCAGGGTGATCGTGTACTCCTGCTCGCCGTCGTGGAGGTAGAGCCGCGCGCGTCGCAGGGCGCGCATGAGGTCGGCGTACTCGTAGACCTCCTGCTCGGGGTTCAGGTGGTCCACGTGCAGCAGCGGGAGGCCCTCGACCGCCTCCTTCCACAGGTGATGGTGCCACCCGCGGTCGGCGTAGCTGTGGATGATCGAGAGGATGTTGCCGTCCTCGCCCGTGGCCGGGAGGTACTCGTCCGGGTCGAGCCCGAGCGGCACGTAGGGCACGTCCACCCCGAACCGCTCCTTCAGCCACGCGACGGTGTTCGGGTAGAAGCTGGCCACGGTGAAGTCGTCGCGCTCGAGCAGCTCCGCCCAGTGCGCTTCGGGCAGCTCCCGCACCTTCGCGACGCGGAAGAGCTTCTTGCCGGGCCGGTCCCAGAAGAGCTTCACCTGCCAGTTGAACATCAACCACGCGGTGTCGTAGCGGTCGGGCCAGCCGGTCGCCGGGGCGTCGAGGAGGCGCGCGTAGTCCTCGGGCTCGAACGCGAGGTGCGCGTCCTCGAACTTCGGCAGCACGTTGACCACGTTGGCGGGCTGGGGCCGCCAGTAGTGGAACTGGTCCCAGTGCCCGAGGAAGTGGATGGGCAGCCCGGAGCGGCAGAAGTGATACTGCACGCCGGGGTGGGTGGGCACGATCAGGATCTGCGGGTCCGCCATGGCGGGCGAGGGTACCCCATCGTTGTCTGTTTTTCGGAGCGGGCCTACGCTATGAGGTCATCGTGGGGAACGCGATCAAACGGCACGACGTCCGTGTGTCCGGGAAGGGCGAGCGCTTCATGGTGTTCGCGCACGGGTTCGGCTGCGACCGCAACATGTGGCGACATGTCGCGCCCGCCTTCGAGGACCGCTTCCGGGTCGTGCTCTTCGACCACGTGGGCGCGGGCAGCTCCGATCCGCGCGGCTGGGACCCGAAGAAGTACGACTCGCTCGACGGGTACGCGACCGACGTGGTCGAGATCGCCGAGGAGCTCGGGATCGTCGACGGGGTGTTCGTCGGCCACTCCGTCAGCGCCATGATCGGCGTGCTGGCGGCGAACCGCGCCCCGGAGCGCTTCTCCCAGCTCGTGCTCGTCGGCCCCTCGCCGCGCTACCTGAACGACGACGCCTACGTGGGCGGCTTCTCGCGCGATGACATCGACGGGCTGCTCGACTCGCTCGAGAGCAACTACCTCGGCTGGTCCCGCCAGATGGCCCCCGCGATCATGGGCAACGCGGAACGTCCGGAGCTGGGTGAGGAGCTGGCCAACAGCTTCTGCCGGATGGACCCCGGCATCGCCAAGCGCTTCGCGGAGGTCACGTTCCTCTCGGACAACCGCGAAGACCTCGGGAAGCTCTCGGCGCGAGCGCTCGTGATGCAGTGCGCCGACGACATCATCGCCCCCGAGGCGGTCGGTCGGTACGTACACGAGGCCATCCCCGACAGCGAGCTCGTGCTCATGAAGGCCACGGGCCATTGTCCCAACCTGAGCGCGCCGACAGAGACCATCGACGTGATCCGAGCCTTCGTGTGAAGCCCGACGGCTCCGCCCTCGATCGCGCGCGCGAGCTGCTGGAGGAGACGTCGGATCAGCTTCACGAGGAGGCGCCCTGTGGCTACGTCTCCACGCTCCCGGACGGCACGATCGTCAGGGTCAACCGCTGGGTGACCCGCGTGCTGGCGCGCCCTCGGGAGGAGCTGCTCGGCGGCGTCCGACTGCAGGAGCTGCTCACGATCGGCGGTCGGATCTACTGGGAGACGCACGTCGCGCCGCTCCTGCGCATGCAGGGACACGTGGAGGAGATCGCGCTGGAGCTCGAGGGCGCGGAGCGTCGCGTGCCCGTCCTGCTCAACGCCGTGCTCCTGCGCGACGAGGCGGGCGAGCCCCTCGGGATGCGCTCGAGCCTGCTCGACGTGACGGAGCGGCGACGATACGAGCGCGAGCTGCTCGCGGCGCGCGACGAGGCCGAGGAGGCGGCTCGCATCAAGGGGACGCTGTTCTCCATGGTCAGCCACGACATTCGCAGCCCGCTGTCCGCCCTCGTCTCCGCGGGCGAGCTGCTCGAGGAGACCGAGCTCTCTCCCGAGCAGGAGCGGTATGTCCGGGTCGTCCAGCGCTCCGCGAACAGCATCCTGGAGCTCGTGGACGAGGTGCTCAGCCTCGGCAAGCTCGAGGCAGGGCACACGCGGCTCGAGCGCAAACCGTTCGAGCTCTGCTCGCTGGTGGAGGGGCTGGCCGAGGAGCTGCGGATCCGCGCCGAGGACAAGGGGCTGAAGCTCGACGTGGAGATCGCCGAGGACGTGCCCTCCCGCCTCATGGGGGACCCGATCAAGCTCGGCCGCGTGCTGACCAACCTCATCGGCAACGCGATCAAGTTCACCGAGCAGGGGAGCGTCCGGGTGTCGGTCTCACGGGTCCAGGCGACGGAGGAGAGCGCGACGCTCCTCTTCGTCATCCGCGACACGGGCATCGGAATCGCCGAGGACGAGCTCGACCACATCTTCGACGACTTCACGCAGGGGAGCGAGCAGATCTGCGCCCGCTACGGCGGGAGCGGGTTGGGCCTGGGGATCTGCAAGAAGCTCCTGGGGCTTCACGGCAGCCACCTCAAGGTCACCACCCGACCGGACCGCGGCTCGACCTTCTCCTTCGAGCTGACGCTCGATCGCGCTCCCGCGTAGTCCCGCCCTCGGGGACGATCCTATTCATTCGTCAAACTCCCGGGAGCCCGGTCGACCCTGCCCTCGGGGACGAGCCAGCCCACTTCCGAACGCCGAGGCGGATGGGTCGCCCCCGCGTAGTCCCGCCCTCGGGGACGATCCTATTCATTCGTCAAACTCCCGGGAGGCCGGTCGACCCTGCCCTCGGGGACGAGCCAGCCCACTTCCGAACTCCGAGGCGGATGGGTCGCCCCCGCGTGATCCCGCCCTCGGGGACGATCCCACTCACCTCCGCCTCCGCACCCGCTGCCGCTTCCGCATCCGCTGCCGCATCCGCATCCGCTGCCGCATCCGCTGTCGCTACCGCATCCGCATCCGCAGTCGCATCCGCAGCCGCTGTCGCTTCCGCATCCGCAGTCGCATCCGCATCCGCATCCGCACCCGCATCCGCTGCCGCATCCGCACCCGCATCCGCACCCGCATCCGCATCCGCTGCCGCTGCCGCATCCGCATCCGCATCCGCTGCCGCATCCGCATCCGCATCCGCATCCGCATCCGCATCCGCACCCGCATCCGCATCCGCATCCGCATCCGCTGCCGCATCCGCTGCCGCTGTGCCGCTGCCGCTGCCGCTGCCGCTGCCGTTGCCGTTGCCGCTGCCGCTGCCGCTGCCGCTGCCGCTGCCGCTGCCGCTGCCGCTGCCGCTGCCGCTGCCGCTGCCGCTGCCGCTGCCGCTGCCGCATTCGCCTCCGCTACGGATTCGGCTGTCGCTTCCCCAGGTCGCAGGCTCTCCCCTCGCCTGCTGGGATACGGCTCCGCGCCAAGATCGGCGCAAGGTAAATGGCACCTCGTCCTCCGCCATCGACGGTGCCGGACGCGTGCGGGCGAGTAAAGGAGGCCTGCGGCCCCAGCCTTCGGCTGGCTTCGGGCCCTACGGGCCCTCGTCCTTGACTAGCCCACCCGCCTCCTGCGGCGGGCGGGGTGAGGACGAAGGGTGTCAGGTCGACATCCGGGTTGTCTCCGATGGAGGGTCGAGATGCTCCGGATCACCGAAGAGTCGATCGTTTGGCTGCGCTCGATGAAGCCGATCTGGGAACAGGTCGCGAAGCACGACAAGAACCTCGCTCGGCAGATGCGGGACAGCGCGGCGAGCGTGGTGGGGAACCTGGCCGAAGGCGAGAAGCGGGTCGGCGGACACGAGCGGGAGCGCTTCGGCACGGCCTACGGGTCGGCGGGCGAGACGCGGGTGTGGCTGCTCTCGGCGGCTGCGCTCGGGTACGTGAGTGACGAGGCGGTCGAAGGGCCCGCGGACTGGGCGGACAAGGCGCGCGCGACGATGTGGAAGCTGATGCATCGCGGGTGAGCGAGGCGAGGGTGGCTCCGGCTGCGGTCGGAGTCACTCCTCGCGTTCTTCTCGAGCTCCCGCGTGGCGCCGGCCTGTCGCTTCGAAACGACACCTCGGAGCTGCTTCCGAAGCTGCAGTCGCTCCCGCAGTCGTTCGTGCGTTCGATGCCGTTCGCGCGGCCGGAGCCGATCGCGCGGCCGTTGCCGTTCCCCGCTGCCGTTCCCGCGGTCGCTCTGCCCCGAAGAGGGGGGACGCTGATCGTCATATCGTCATTGGGACAACCCCCATGATGCCGACGCGTTTTGCGAATGACGATAAGACGAAGAGCGTCCCCACGCCGCCGCCGCTCCGTTCGCGCCCGCTCCCGCAGCCGCGCCCGCTCTGCCCCGAAG
>JAVJQK010000042.1 GCA_040218145.1 Sandaracinaceae bacterium
TGCCGTTGCCGTTGCCGTTGCCGTTGCCGTTGCCGTTGCCGTTGCCGTTGCCGTTGCCGTTGCCGTTGCCGTTGCCGTTGCCGTTGCCGTTGCCGTTGCCGTTGCCGTTGCCGTTGCCGTTGCCGTTGCCGTTGCCCGCTCCGCTCGCGGAATCGCCGGTCGGCGTCGCGAGGCTCACCCCGCGTCGGCGATCGCACAGCAGTCGCACGCGAACACGTGCCTACATGCCGCGGCATGACCCGACGGCTCGTGCTCGTGCTTCTCCTCGCCTCGACCTCGTCCGCCGCGGCCCAGGAGGCGGAAGACCCGGACACCGCGGCGCTCGCTGAAGAAGCGGCGCCGGACGATGTGGAACGGGTGAGGGGGGCGCTCGCGTCATTGGGGCTGGACGAGGTGCGGGTGCGCGAAGAGGCCGGCGTGCTGCACCTGGAGGGGCAGGTCGCGGCGCCGCGAGAGCGCGAGGCGGCGGAGACGATCGCGCGGGGCGCCGGGGACTGGCTCTTCGTCGCCAACGACGTCGAGGTGCGCGTGGCGGAGGACGAGGCCGCGCCGTCCGATCCGGATCGCGCGCTCGAGGGCCAGCTGCGGCAGGTGTTCGCGAACGTCGCGGAGCTGTCCGCCGTCCGGGTCGACTCGACCGGCGGCGTGGTGCATCTGCGCGGCAGCGTCCCGAGCGACGCGGCGATGGAGCGCGCGGTGGGCTTCGCGTCCGAGAGGGACGGCGTGCTGTACGTCGACTCGGAGCTGGAGGTGGACCAGGCGGTCGACACCCGGGTGGAGAGCACGTGGACGAGGCTCTCGAGGCGCGTCGAGCAGCTCGCGGCGAGGCTCCCGCTCTACGGCATCGCGCTCGCGATCGTCGCGCTCTTCTGGTTCCTGGGCTCTCTGATCCGCGGGCGGAGCAAGCGCCGCAAGAACCCGCTGCTCCGCAACATCGGCCGGCAGCTCCTCGGCGCGCTCGTGCTCCTCGCCGGGCTCGCGATCGCGCTCGACCTGCTCGAGGCGACCGCCATCCTCGGCGCGGTGCTGGGCACCGCGGGCGTCGTCGGCCTCGCGGTCGGCTTCGCCTTCAAGGACATCATCGAGAACTACCTCGCGAGCGTGCTGCTCGCGGTGCGGCGCCCCTTCGCGCCGGGCGAGCACGTGCAGATCGGCGGGCACGAGGGGAAGGTCGTGCGCCTGACCTCGCGCGACACGGTGCTCATGACGCTCGACGGGAACCACCTGCGGCTCCCCAACGCCGAGGTGTTCAAGAGCGTGACCACGAACTTCACCCTCAACCCGCGGCGACGGTTCCTCTTCACGGTCGGCGTCGGAGTGGCCGAGGACCTGACCGCCATGCAGCAGGTCGTCACGCGCACGCTGCACGAGATGGAGGGCGTGCTCGGCGACCCCGAGCCCTTCACCCGGGTGCTCGAGCTCGCCGACTTCACGGTGACGGTCGAGGTCTACGGCTGGGTCGACCAGCGCGACTACGACTTCGGCAAGGTGCGCAGCGAAGCCATCCGCCGCGTGAAGGTCGCGCTCGACGAGGCCGGCGTCGACATGCCGTATCCGACCCAGGTCGTGGTCCAGGCCGAGGCGGCCCCCGAGAAGCCCGCGCCGGTCAGCGACGTACCCGCCCACGATCTGCAGGCCGACCACGATCTCGACAAGCAGGTCGAGGAGGATCGCGAACGCAGCGAGGAGACGGATCTCCTCGCCGCGTCGGAGTGAGCCCCTCACCCGTGATGTCGCAGGTGAGGGCGGTCGAGAGCTGGCCACCGTGGCGGCCTGCTCTACCGGTCCGCTATGGCCCCGTTATGTTCTCGCAGGCGCCACGCGCGGTGTTGCAGCGCAGGCCGGCGCGACAGCTGTTGCCCGCGCAGCACGGCTCGTCCCGCGCGCCGCACGCCTCACAGGTGTCGCTCGCGTTGCAGATCCGCTGGTCGGCGCAGGTCCGCCCGCGGCAGCAGGGCTGTCCGTCGGACCCGCAGCGGGTGCATGTGGTTCCGTCGCAGGCGGAGCCGGCCGCGCACGTGCTGCCCGCGCAGCACATCTGGCTCTCCGCGCCGCAGGGAGCGCAGCTGCCGCCGTTGCACGCGAGGCCGGGGTTACAGCTGGTTCCGCCGCAGCACGCCTCGCCCGAGTCGCCACAGCCGCGACAGCTCCCGCTGACGCAGGTGTTGCCGTCGTTGCAGCGGTCGCCGGCGCAGCAAGCCTCGCCGCTCGCTCCGCAGCCCGTCGCGCAGAAGATGCCCGTGCAGACCGCGGTGCCGTCGCAGATGCGCCCGGCGCAGCAGGGCTGCCCCGGCATGCCGCAGTCGATGGCCGCGCACACGTTGGTGATCGCGTTGCAGATGAGGCCGCCCTCGCACACCTCACCGGCGCAGCAGGTCTGACCGAAGCCGCCGCAGGTGGTCGTGCAGGTGCCGCCCTCGCAGGCGAGCGAGCCGTCGCAGGTGCTGCCGGCGCAGCACGCCTCGCCGAGCGCGCCACACGGCGTGCCGCACGTGCCGCTCTCGCAGGAGAGCGCCGAGTCACATGTGTCGCCCGCGCAGCATGCCTGGCCCGCGCCCCCGCAAGGGGCGCAGCTGCCGCTGTCGCACGCGAGCCCCGCGTCACACGCGACGCCGCCACAGCAGGGCTGACCGCTCCCGCCGCAGTCCGCGCACGTGCCCGCGACGCAGGCGCCGCCGAGGTCGCACGCGTCCCCCGGACAGCAGCTCGCGCCGATGGCGCCACAGGCCACGCACGCGCCGCCTTCGCAGGTCGCGCCGGGATCGCAGGAGTCGCCAGGGCAGCAGATCTCGCCCACCGAGCCGCACTCGGCGCAGCTCATCGTCATGCCGCACGCGAGGCCGGCCGCGCAGGTGTCGCCGCAGCAGGTCTCGCCGTCGTCGCCGCAGGTCTCGCAGGTGCCGCCGGAGCAGCCCATGCCCATCGGGCACGCCATGTCACAGCCGCCGCAGTGCGCGGGGTCGCTGTTGGGGTCGACACACTCCTCGCCGCACATCATGCGAGGCGCGACGCAGGCGCCGCCGTCGGCGACGCTTCCGTCACCCATGGCGCCGTCGCCGAGCCCGCCGTCGAGATCCCCGTCGAGGGGGACCTCGCCATCACGGCCGGCGTCGGTGGCGCCGTCCATCGGCTGCCCTCCGCCGTCGGCGAGGCGCCCGAGGAGCGGGCGGTTGTCACAGCCGGCGGCCATCGCCGCGACGCAGAGCGCGATCGTGGTGAGCTTCTTCATCGCGCACCTCCTTCCGCGGCACCGGCGCTGGGTGCCGTCTGTTCACTTTCTCCTCCGGGGATCCGTGCCGTCTGCCGCTCGGGCGGCGCGGGGTCGAGGATGTGGAACTCCACGCGGCGGTTCACCGCGCGGGCGCGCCGGTTCTCCTCCGGGATCAGCGGCCGGCCTTCCCCGAAGCCGTGCGCCTCGAGTCGGTCCGGCTCCACGCCCTGCTCGACCAGCCACGTCATCACGCTGTGCGCGCGACGGTTGGACAGGTCGAGGTTGTGCTCTTCGGTGCCGCGATCGTCGGTGTGCCCTTCGATCGAGATGCGCCGGATGAACGGGCTCGCCCGCATCGCGTCACGCAGCGCTCGCATCACCGGCATGCTGCGCGGGAGGATGCGGTCGCTGTCGGTGGCGAAGAACACCGGGCGGTTGATGTGGATCTGCCCATCCTGGATGTGCACGAGCGAGGGGCAGCCGTTGAGCTCCGGGTCCTCGTTCGGCGCGCCCGGGCGGTCGGGACAGGCGTCGGTCGCGTCCGGCACCATGTCGTTGTCCCGGTCGGGCAGCGGGCAGCCCTGACGCTCGGGGTCGGGGTGCGGGCCCACGTGGACCTCGGGGCACTGGTCCTCGGAGTCGACGAACGTGTCCGAGTCCGTGTCCGCCTCGGGGCAGCCCGGTCGGTCGGGGTCGGGGTGCTCACCCTGCGGAGTGCTCGGGCACTCGTCCGTCGAGTCGTGCACGCCGTCCCCGTCGGAGTCGGCCTCCGGGCAGCCGGGGCGCTCCGGATCGGGGTTGTCGCCCTGATGCGTGTCGGGACAGATGTCTTCGCGATCCGAGACGCCGTCCTCGTCGCGATCGACGAGCGGGCAGCCCGGGCGCGCCGGGTCGGGGTTGTCGCCCGCGGGGATCTGCGGGCAGAGATCCTGCCCGTCGAGCACGCCGTCGCCGTCGCTGTCCGCGCCCGGGCCCTCGCGCGGCTCCTCCGCCAGGCGGACCACCAGCGAGACGCCACCCCAGATGCTCGAGGCGTCCTGAGGCACGTCGCCTTCGGCCGCGAAGAGGTGCGAGTAGCGCAGCATCGGTCCGAGCCCGACGAGCGGGTGGAGGTCGAACTCGAAGCCCGCGCCGACGTCGATCGCGAAGCGGTGGAGGTCGCCCGTGAGCCCGTAGTTGGCGTTCGCGTCGACGAAGAGTCGCCCGACGTCGCCGATCCGCGGCTCGAAGCGCAGGCCGCCGCCAGCGAAGAACAGCTGCCCTGCGCCGTTCTCACCAGGGAAGAGCTGCACGCCGAGGGCGAGCTGGAGGGCGAGCATGTCGACGATGCGGAAGCCCGGTCGCAGCGCGCCGGAGACGCCCGCCTCGAAGCCGAGGTCGTCCCGTTGAAAGTCGGCGAGCTGCCCGCCGACCAGTGCTTCGCCGCGCAGCTCCAGACGCTCGAGCTGGGCCGCCGCGGGGGCGGTCAGTCCGAGCGCGGCGATGCCGACGATGAAAGCCAAAGCCCGTGTCATACCGGCCCGCCAAAGCAGGCCGCGAGCCAACCGAGAGCTGCGCGAGAGTCTGTCCCCGATCGCGGGCGCGTTCCCCACAGGTGTGGGGTGGCTACCTACAGACGAGCGTTGCGCGAGAGCCTGCGCAACACCTGCGCAGTGAGGCGAACCCCCACTTCTCTCGGCCCCTCGATCGGGGATGATGGGTACGGCGCGCCGCTTGCGTATGGGCGCCGCGTCGTGCGGAGGTGATGCGCGTGGGCTCGAAGTCGCCCTTGTGGTCCGTGATCGGGATCGCCGTGCTGGCGTACGCGTCGCTGGGGTTCGGGCCCGTCTCGGCGCGGCCTCGCACCGACCAGTGCATGGCGCCGCTCCCGCGTCGCGCCGCGTTCGTGGAGCACGTGCGCTTCGGCGAGGTGCGCGGGCGCGCCCTGCGCCTCGACCTGGTCCGCCCCGCGACCCCCGGGCCCCACCCCGTCGTCGTGCTCGTTCACGGCGGAGCGTGGCGGCGCGGCCACCGCAGCTACATGACCGGCACGATGCACGCCTTCGCGGCGCAGGGCTACGCCGCGGCGAGCGTCGACTACCGGCTCGCAGATGGTGGCCGCAGCGTGTTCCCCGGCCCGGTCTCGGATCTGCGCTGCGCGGTCCGGACTCTGCGCGCCCGCGCGCCGGAGCTGGGCCTGGATCCCCGTCGCTTCGCGGCCGTCGGCTTCTCGGCGGGCGGCCACCTCGCGTCCATGCTCGCCACCGCCTCCGACGTGGGCGAGCTGGACGACGGCTCGTGTCCGGTCACGGCCGGCTCGGCGAACGTGCAAGCCGCCGTGAGCTTCTACGGTCCCTATGATCTGCGCGCGCCGCTCCGGGTCGGGCCGGGCGCGGACGGCGCCATCCGGAACCTGCTCGGCGTCAGCCGCACGCGCGATCCGGCCCGGGCCGCGCTCGCCTCCCCCATCGCGCACGTCGATCGCGGCGACCCGCCCATGCTGCTCGTGCACGGCCTCCGTGACCGGGTCGTCGAGGTCGACCAGACCCGCCGCATGCGCCGCGCGCTCGAGACGGCCGGCGTCCGCGTGCAGACCCTCGAGCTGCCGAACCAGAGCCACGGGTTCGGCGTGTTCCCGCGCCGCCCCTCGGACGACGGCTCCATCGCCTGCTCCACCCTGAGCTTCCTCGGCGACGCGCTCCGCCGCTGACGGCGCTCAGAGGCCTTCGGCGCGGAGGAAGGCGACCAGATCACCGTAGAAGGCGAGGTGATCCCAGTCGTTGCCCCGGCCGGGTGAGTCGCCGAAGAGGTGGCCGATCTCGTCGAAGTGATCGGCGGGCACGCAGCCGAGGAAGCGCCCCCAGCGCGCGTCGCGCACGCGCACGAGGCCGTCGTTGACGATGTCGGCGCGGCCGCCGTCGACGATCTGCTCGGGGATGTCGAGGAGCGGCTCGATCGGATCGAGGTCGCGGTCGTGCGTGTAGACGAAGCGCGGCGGGTCGGTGACGTCGCAGTCGGGGTAGCCGTCGTGTCGGTCGGAGCGGCCGGTCAGCGAGTAGTAGGCGACGCCGTCCTGGTTCGGGTAGCGCGTGTTGAACGCGTCGATGCCCGGCGTCGACATCTGCCGCAGGGACGCGAACACGCTCGTCTCCTCGCCCGCCGCGTCGTACAGCGCCGCGCCGATCAAGCGAACCAGGCGGTCCGCGAGATCGCGGGCGCGCTCGTCCTCGACCAGCCCCAGCACGACGTCGGCGATGGGGGTCCCGCGGTGCGGCGTCGCGAAGGTGGTCACGGAGGCGACCACGTCGGGGCGCACGGCGGCGACGTAGCGCGCGTCGAGCCCGCCCTGGGAGTGGCCGATGAGGTTGACCTTCGCGTGGCCCGTCTCGGCGAGGATGCGCTCCACGTGCGCGAGGAGCTGGTCGCCGCGGGTCTCCGAGTCGTTGAAGGGATCGACCGCCGGCGTGAAGACCAGCGCCTCGCCGCGCTCGGCCAGGTCGTCCTTCACGCCGTAGAAGTAGGTGATGAACCCCACGCCGGCGAAGTCCTCGAAGCCGAAGAAGCCGTGCGCGAGCACGATCGGGTAGGGCGCGCCCAGCTCGCCCGGGCCGCCGCCGTCCACGCGCGCCTGCGCGTCGGGCAGCCGAAAGGTGCGGCCGTCCGGCGACGCCTCGGCGTCCACCGACGCGTCGTCCGCGACCATCGAGGCCCCCTCACCACAAGACGCGGCGAGCAGGGCCCATCCCAAGAGCCAAACGCGAGCAGCCATCCCAGCGGCAGAGCTTACACCCTCGGTCAACCCGCGGGACGTCAGCGCTCGGTCTCTCGCTCCGCCTCGCGGGTGAGCCGGACGAGGGTCCAGTACGGAGGCCGTCGACCATGCTCCTCCATGTACGCGTCGACGCGGGGCTCGAGCCGCTCGCGCACGGCGCCGTGCCGCGCCCGGAGGTACGCGACCCGCAGCCCCGTCGTCGCGCTCATGCCTTCGGGGATGGGGCCGAGCGAGCCGAACAAGTTGAGGCCCCAGCTGTAGGCCTTCGCGAGGCGCGCGAGGGGGAGCCGGGCGTAGTCGTAGTCGAGCTCGTCGCCGTCCTCCGCGCCCTCGAGCAGGACGTCGAGGATGGCGTTGTCCACGTGGTCCTGGAACAGCGTCTCCGGGTCGCGGTACTCCGCGACGACGCGCATCTGCGGGTCGTACTCCAGGTCTCCGGGCGCGTAGGTCTCGAAGTACCGGACTCCGACCGCGCCGAGCCAGCGGGTCAGCCCCTCCCCGCCGAGGGTGGAGAGGCCGCGCCAGAGGTGAACGCCCTGCTCGGAGTAGGCGTGCGAGGCGACCTCGGAGCAGAACATCTTGCTCGGGTCCTCGTAGTCCATCGCGAAGTCATACGGGATGTGACCGGCGCGGGCGGCCTCGAGCTGCGCGGTCGCGGCGCGGTGGGGCAGGCGCGGGTCGTCATCGAGCGCCGGGTGATCGGCGCGCAGCCGAAGGACGAGGATGCGCAGCTTGGTGTCGGCCAGGTAGCGCTCGGCCGTGAACGCGCCGACGCCGCTCTCGATGTGCGACTCGATCACCGTCGGCGTGCCGTCCTCGCTCACGTGCAGGAGGGCCACGTGGGAGAAGACGCCGGGGTAGTCGTTGCCGCGCGCGATCAGCGCGCTCGTCGGCGCGCCGCCGCGCGAGAGCAGCACGTCGCCGCTGTGCAGGGTCACGCCGCGGTAGGTGTAGCTCGGGGTCGCGGAGGGCTCGTCCACGCCCCGGACCACGGCCGGCGCTTCGTCCTCGGGCATCTGGAGCAGCAGCTCCTCCACCGCCGCGCGCGCGCCGTAGAGCAGCCGATAGAGCGCGTCGCGGGCCTCGCGATCCTCGGCCACGTCCCAGCGCACGCTCTGGTCTTCGACCGCCGCGCGCAGCCGGCTCGCGCGCGCCAGGAGCGCGGGCACCTGCGCGGGGCACGCGCCGAAGAGTGGGGCGACCTCGAAGAGCTGCCCCTCGAGCGTGTCGAGGATCGGCGCCCCAGGCTCGACTCGCGCCGACTCGAGCTGCGCGAGCGTCTCGTCCAGTCCGCTCAGCCCGGCGTCGATGGCGGGCTGGCTGGCGTCGCACCCCTGCTCCCGCGCGGCGTCGAAGCGCGCCTCGAGCTGCGCCCAGACGTCGTCCTGCCCCCAGATGAAGGGCGCGTTCGGCGGAGGGGTCAGGGCGGGCGTCGGCTCGGGGACCAGCAGCGTCACGAGCAGCAACGCCAGGGCCCCGCCTCCGACCATCTTCCAGCGGCGGTTCACCCGAGGAGCATACGCAGAGGATCCACTCCGACGCGTTGGAGAAATCCGTACGTCATCCCGACCAGCGCGAGGAGCGAGAAGACGAAGAGGATCACGCGACGATGTTTGCGGACGACCTGCACGGCTCGGGTGTGGGGCACGAAGACGCGCGGCGCCAGTGCTCGGCGTCAGCGCTGGGCGCTGCGCACGTCGCCGACCGCGCCGAGGCGGTAGACGTAGCGGACCTGCATTCGCTCGTCGGGGAGCTCGCCTTCGATGTGCGCGCCGAGGAGCGGGCCGACCGCGCAGCGGCGGAGCCCGGTCGAGGCGGGGAAGCTCTCGCGCAGCTGCCCCGCCATCACGCGGCCGTCGGTGCCGACCTCGAGCCGGACGTCGAGCACCGCCGGCTGTCCGCCGATCTCTCTCGCGCACGCCTCGAGCCGGTCGTCGCGGGCCGAGAGCCCGGCGTCGATCCGCGTGAGGAGATCCTCGCTCGCCTCCCCGCCCAGAGGGCGCGCCCCTCCGAGGCGACAGAGGCCGCCCTGCTCGTCCGGGCAGAAGTAGAAGGTCCGATCGATCCGCACCGCCTCGCTCGGCGGCGCCGGGTCGAAGAACAGGCTCGAGACGCGGCTCCGGACGCACGCGGCGAGCATCTCCTCGTCGCGTGACCACGCGTCGACCGAGACGTCGTCCACCCGACCGTCGGGCTCGATGGTGAAGCCGACCCGCACCAGGCCGCTCACGTTCGGGTCTCTCAGGCGCGCCTCGCCGAAGCAGCCGCGCGCGCGCTCGAGGTGACCGGCGAGCTGTCGACGCAAGCTGCCCGCCACGTCCAGCTGTCCCGACTCGGCGCGGTTCGTCCTCGCGCTCGCCATCGGTCCGGCCGTGGCGCACCCGACCAGACCGACCAACCCCAGGATCCACGCGCTGCGCATCTGCCACCTCCTCACCCTCGGGTCGTCCCGAGAGCGCTCACTTTCCAACCCGCACTTCGGGCCCTGTTCAGGCTGCGTTTCACGCGCCGTGCCACCTCAGGTGCGCTGCCGGGCCGTCCTCGCGCCTGTGCCAGACAGTGTCTCGGTGGCAACCCCCGTGAGATTCGTGCAACCTCGCAGCTCATGACCGGGCTCCGGGTACTCGTCCTGACGGGCGACCGAGACGCGTGGGCGGACGTCGCGCGCGAGCTGGCAGAGCGCCGGCACAACCTCGTGTTCGACGACCCGGGGGACGAGCCGGTGGCCGTGCTCGTCGCCGACGGACCGAACGGCGAGCGCTGGGCCCAGGCCGCGAGCCGTCGCGCCGCGCACCCCGACGCGCTGCTCGTCGCGGTCATCGACCCCGGCAAGCCCGAGGAGGTCGTCACGGCGCTCGAATCGGGGGCCTCGCACTGCCTCCCGCGACCCGTCCGACCCAGCGCGCTGATCGTGCTGCTCGAGCGCGCCGCGCGAAAGCCTCAGCCGCCGCCGCCGCCCCCCGGGGGGCAAGTCGGATTCCATGGAATGGTCGGCAACCACCCCGCGATGCAGCAGCTCGTCAAGCGCGTGATGCAGGTGGCCAAGAGCCGCGCGACGGTGCTCCTGAGCGGCGAGAGCGGGACCGGCAAGGAGCTGATCGCGGCCGCGATCCACCGCGAGAGCAAGCGCGCCGCCGGGCCCTTCGTGCGGCTGAACTGCGCGTCGCTCGCCCCGACCGTGCTCGAGTCGGAGCTCTTCGGTCACGAGAAGGGCGCGTTCACGGGTGCGACGACGCGGCGCCGCGGGCGCTTCGAGCACGCCGACGGCGGGACGCTCTTCCTCGACGAGATCAGCGAGGCGCCGCCCGAGGTGCAGGTGAAGCTGCTGCGGTTCCTGCAAGAGCGAGAGCTCGAGCGCGTCGGCAGCAACGAGACCATCCGGGTGGACGTGCGGGTGATCGCGGCGACCAACCGCCGGCTGGACAGCCTCGTCGAGGACGGCGCCTTCCGAGAGGATCTGTTCTACCGGCTCGCGGTGGTGCAGCTCGAGGTGCCCCCGCTCCGCGCCCGCAAGAGCGACGTGCCTCACCTCGCGGATCTGTTCATGCGCCGGTTCGCGGAGGAGAACGAGAAGACCGTTCATGGCTTCACCGAGCGCGCGCGCTGGGCGCTGCTGGCGCATCCGTGGCCGGGCAACGTGCGGGAGCTGCAGAACGCGCTCGAGCAGGCGGTGCTGCTCGCCGAGGGAGAGGAGATCGACCTCGACGATCTGCCGCTCGCGCAGGCGCCTCCGGCCGCGGAGGCCATCCGCCTGCTCATCCCCGGGGTGACCCTGGCCGAGCTCGAGCGCTTCGCGATCCTCGAGACCCTCAAGGCGGTGGGAGGGAGCAAGAGCCGCGCGGCGGAGGTCCTCGGCATCAGCCGGCGCACCATCCAGTACCGCCTCAAGGAGTGGGGGCTGGGCGGCAAGACCGACGAAGACGGTGAGGGCGACGACGCGTAACACTCGCGGCGCGGTGTTACGGGAGCGCCCCCGCGTGGCCGTAACACCTCTCGATGGATCGTTACGGTCGGCGGCTCGGAGTCGAAGAAACTCCAATGATTTCGGTGCGCGGCATCGTTGGCACGACCTCTGCTCAGAGGCCGAACACGATGACGAGGACGCACCGCAGCCAGGCCCTGATGATGGCCCTCTACACCTTCCTGCTCGCGCTCGGCGCCGCCATGCCGCTGATCGCCAGCTACCAGCCCGGCCTGACCGACCGCGTCGACGGTCACGTCCGCTGTGGCGGATACCGCGAGTCGGCGGGCGCGGAGGTCCAGGACGAGGAGCGCGCCGAGCAGCGACCGCGTCGGCGCGTGAGCGTCACGGGCGCGCCGGTCGCCCCGACGGTCGGCCACCCCGTCTCACGCAGCGCGCGAGCGTCGCGGCCCCTGCTCGAGCACGCGGCCAAGTCCCCTGGAGGCGCGGCCCTCGACCCCAGCGCTGCGTGACCGTGGGTCTTCGGCCCGACCGAGATCAGCGGAGGTCAGGAGCCGGGGACCTGACCGCGGCGGAGCTGCGTCTAGACTCGCCGAATGACGAAGTACTGGTCATGGCTCGGCGCGCTGCTCTGGCTCGCCGCTTGTGGGAGCGATCCCGATCCAGCCGTCGATGCCGCGCGCGCAGACGGCTCCTCACCGCCCCCGATCGACGCGTCGAGTCGGGTGGACGGGGGGCCCGACGGTGGGACGGCGACCGACTCCGGCGCCGCGGCCGTCGGGGAGTGGACGCTGCCGATGACCGCCCGCGTGGGCGGAAAGCTCCCGATGTACGCGCTCTATCCTCGTCCGGACGCCGAGACCTCGTCCGACGCGTACCACCGGCACGCCCACCCGCGCGTGCCGTACCGGGTGCGGATCGCGGTCCAGGGCGGGGAGTGGCCCTTCCGCTACGAGCTCTTGGAGGGGCCGGAGGGTGCGGGCTTCGTCGCGGGGGAGCTCGCTCGGCGCGAGGACTCCGAGCGAGGCTGGATCGAGCACCTGCGCACGCCCGGGTACGGTGTGCTCGAGTGGGCGGCGCCGGAGGATGGAACGCACGCGGTCCGGGTGCGCGTCACCGATCAGTCGGGCGACGCCGTCGAGCTGAGCTGGACGGTGACCACCGACGCCGCTGCGTTCGTCTTCGTGGACTCGGAGGGCGGTGACGACGGAGCGCCCGGCACCTTCGAGCGCCCGCTGAGGACCTTCGCGGGCGGGCTCTGGCGCAATGACGACGACGACGCGACCTGGGCGGGACGGATCGCCGTGTTCCGGGAGGGACGGTACGCGGTCTACGCCACCGCGCCGTTCACCAGCCCCGTCCTGGACGGTCGGGTCAAGCCCGCAGCGCTCGTCGGTCACCCGGGAGAGTCGGTGACCTTCGACCTGACCGAGGGGCACTTCCGGACCTCGCGGATGGGCGGGCTCGACGACATCTTGATCGCCGGCATCGACTTCGTCGGCTCGCGCGACGATCTCGGCAACGCGCGCCTGTTCAACGTCACGGACCGATCTCAACGGGTCACGTTCTGGGAGTGCTCCTTCGACGAGACCGGCGTCGGCGGATCCGGGCGAGACAACCCGGCGTGTATCGCTTTCATGGCGGACGGGCCGTACCACGAGAACCTCGCCGTGCTGGACTGTGAGCTTCGGCCGAACGCGTCCTCGCAGCTGGTCGTCACCTTCGACTCGAACCACGTCCTGTTCGAGGGCAATCGCGCGATCGGCGTGGACCTCGCGCCCAGCAACGGCGACACCTTTCTCCACCCCAAGGACGACACGAACAACCTGACCGTTCGGGACAACGTGTTCGTGGGCCGCGCGGCCACGGCGGCGATCGACGTCAGCAACCAGATCACCGAGGGCGCCGCGGAGAACCAGGAGGTCTGCTGGAACACCATCGTGTACGACGGAGACCAGAACGTCGATTGCGCGATTCGCATGAACGGCCAAACGACCACGCCCGACGCCTCCAACAGCCACGTCTACCGGAACAGCGTGGTGAGCCAGCGCCGCGCGTTCCTGTTCCGGGGCGCCGCAATGCCCATCCCCGTGACGGTCGAGGGCAACGCGTTCTTCGGCGCGGAGGGAGGGTTGGTGGGGGGAAACTACGTGGAAGGGCCGGTGCCCAGCATTTCTCTGATGGAGACGGACTTCGACGGCGCGGGCGCGCTGATCGGCGCTGCGCGGGAGACTCACGGCGGGCTGGCGGGGGCCGAGGTGATCGCGCCGAGGTGAACGCGGGCGTCAGCGCGTCTGACTGGTCGCGGAGGTGGCGGCCGCCACCCCTCCGCCACCCATCCGCCGGCGGATCGGGGGTCACGCGGGGTGTTCGAGCGTCGATTCTCCCGTGTGAGGTGGCTGGATCGAATCTTGATTCGTGTAGGCGCCGTGCCCCGCGCGAAGATCCAGGCCGCCGCCACGTATGCGGTCACCATCCGTTGCGTGTGTCGGAAGCTCTTTCTGACGCCGTTCGCGCCGCAGCTGCAC
>JAVJQK010000043.1 GCA_040218145.1 Sandaracinaceae bacterium
CGATGCCTTCGGTCTGCACGACGACGTGCGGGGACGGCGTCGTGGCCGGTACGGAGGCGTGCGACGACGGCGACACGATGGGCGGCGACGGCTGCTCTGCGACGTGCACCGTGGAGTCGGGCTACATGTGCACGGGCACGATGCCGTCGGTCTGCGACGAGGTCTGTGGCGACGCGATGGTCGTCGGGTCCGAGACCTGCGACGGCGCGGTCGGCATCACGGACTGCGCAACGGACTGTCCTGCCACCACGATGGGGACCGTCAGCTGCAGCCCCACGACCTGCACGTTCGACTGCAGCATGTGCATGTGATGCACGCGGGGGTTCACTGCATGTGGCGGTGAATCCCCGTGGGCGGCACGTGCCGCAGGCGGATGCGCAGGGCGCGGGCGAACATGATCTGCGTCGCGGCGCTGAGGCCGGTGCGGAAGCTCTCGTCGGCGTCGACGATGGCGCGGAGCAGGAAGCTCGCGGTGCCGACGTCGAACGACGCCCAGCCGAGCACGCCGGTGGCGCCGCTCGGCAGGCGCGTCGTCTCGAACTGCCAGCGGCCGCCTTCGAGCGCACCGCCGGTGGCCTCGAGCTCCACCAGGCGCGCCTCGGTCTCCCGCAGGACCATCGCGCCGCCGGTGCCGATGATGGGGAGGTCGACGCGCCAGTCGAAGCACGTCCCCTCCTCGGTCTGTTCGCGGATCGTCGCGCTGCTGCCCTGGATCAGCGCCTGCGCGAACGCCACCGGGTTCAGCATGATCTCTCGGACCTGCGCCTCGGTGCGGTTGTAGCGCGTGAGCACCGCGGCCTGCCGCATCTCGGCGCCGCGCGCCTCGACCAGCAGCACGTCGCCGCGCCGCAGCATCGGCTCGAACACGTCGACGTCGAGGGCCGGCCGGTGGATGCCTTCGCCCAGCGCGGGCGCCGCCCACCCCGCCGCGTCCTCGGCCGCCTCCTGCACCCGGAGCAGCATGCCGAAGCTCATCGCGAGGTTGATCGAGCGGCTCAACGCGGCGTTCTGCAGCTGACGGGTCACCGGGTTGGCGCCGCGGATGTCCATGCGGGTCGAGAGCAGCAGCAGGCTCTCGCCCGGCCCTCGCGGGAGCACGCGCCACACCTCCCGACCGTGCCCGAGGTCGCCCTCGGTCCGCTCGATCACGATCCGGAAGCCGCGGCGCTCCTGCCCGGGGCGCGGCCGGTACACGGTGATCATCGCGTCGCCGCCGAGGGTGAAGACGCTCGTCCGCCACCGCCACGAGAAGCCGCGCGTCTGGCCCGTCGCTTCGCGCATCGTCACCGCGCTGAGGGCCGGCATCAGCTCCGGGTAGCGGGTCGGCTCGGACAGCAGGGCCGCCACCTCGCTCGCCGGCGCGTGGACCCGCGCGGCCAGATGGATGCCGGGCAGGAGCTCTCCCTCGCGCTGCTCGACCAGGCCGAAGATGCGCTGGTCGAGCAGGGGCTCGACGTGACGCAGGTCGGCGCGGGAGAGGCCGCGGAGCGGCGCCTCGAGCGCGTCGTGCGCGGGGCGGCTCTCCTGGGCCGACGCGAGGCTCGAGAAAAGAAGGGTGAAGACCAGGCTGAGGCGAAGCACGACCTCTGTGACGCGCCGCTTCGCGAGAATAGTCATTCGGCCCCGCGTCGGCCTTTGTCAGGCCCCGGGATGCAGTGCTATGCCCGGCTCATGAAGATCTTCATCGACACCGCGGACGTGGCCGAGATCAAGGACGCCGTCGCCATGGGCGTCATCGACGGCGTGACGACCAACCCCTCCCTCGTCGCCAAGGAGGGCCGCTCCTACGAGGCGGTGGTCAAGGAGATCTGCGAGATCGTCGACGGCCCGATCAGCGCCGAGGTCATCGCCACCGACACCGACGGCATCCTGTCCGAGGGTCGCGCGATCGCGGCCTGGCACCCCAACGTCGTGGTGAAGGTCCCGCTCATCCCGGATGGCCTCAAGGCGGTCCGCGTGTTCACGGAGGAGGGGATCAAGACCAACGTCACCCTCTGCTTCAGCGCCAGCCAGGGCATGCTCGCCGCGAAGGCGGGCGCGACCTACATCAGCCCCTTCCTCGGCCGCATCGACGACATCAGCTGGGACGGCATGGAGCTCATCGGTCAGCTCCGGCAGATCTACGACAACTACGGCTTCGACACCGAGATCCTCGCCGCGTCGATCCGCCACCCCAAGCACGTCGTGGACTGCGCGCTCCTCGGCGCGGACGTCGGCACGATGCCGCACAAGGTCATCCTCCAGCTCGCGAAGCACCCGCTGACGGACATCGGCCTCGAGAAGTTCCTGCAGGACGCCGCGAAGATCCCGAAGTCCTGAGGCCGTGAAGCGACTCCTCCTCAGCGTCGGGCTCTCGCTCGCGTTCGTCGGCGCCATCTCGAGCGCCGCGGCCGCCCAGGACGGCCCGGCCGGCGCGCTCCAGGGCAGCTTCCTCGCCTCGCCCGAGGGCGATCTCGGCGGCGCGCTGGGCGTCGACCTGTGGGTGCCGATCGAGTCGCTCCGGCTCGGCGGCTTCTTCGGGGTCGGCGCGGTGCCGACCGAAGAGGACGCCCGCAACCGCGTCTTCATGCCCGTCGGCGCCTCCGTCGCGCTCGAGCTGCTCGGGGACGACGTCGGGGTGAGCCTGCGCTCGCGCGGCGGCATCTGGGGCGGCGCCACGCAGGAGGAGAAGCTCACGGCGGGCGGATTCGTCGGCGGCGGCGCGTGGTTTCTGTATCATCTCGGCGCGGGCGTGACGCTGAGCGTGGGGCTCGAGGTCTGGGGGCTGTTCGGCGCGGGCGAGACCGCGCTCTTCGCGCCCGGCGCCGGTCTCACCTGGAACCCCGCGTTCGAATCCGCCGCCGACCCAGAATGAGCGAAGACGTCGACCTTCTCGGCCCGACACCCACCGTCGACGTGGAGGTGGTCGAGGACCACACGCTGGGCGAGGGCGGGTTCCTGCGGCTGAGGCGGCTGACGCTCCAGAACCGCTGGCCCGACGGGCACCGCAGCGCGCCGTACCGCTACGACCTCGTCGAGCGCGACGCCACCGACGCGGTCGGCATCGTGCTCTGGGCCCGAGGCGATGAGCCGCGCGTCTGTCTCCGCAGCGCGCTGCGCCCACCGCTCGCCTTCCGCGCCGAGTATGCGCTCCCCCTCGACGACGTCGAAGGGCCGGTGCTCTGGGAGATCCCGGCCGGGCTGGTCGAGCCCTCGGAGCGCGGTGAAGAGGGCTTGCGATCGTGTGCCGCGCGAGAGACGCTCGAGGAGGTCGGGCTCACGCTCGCGCCCGGGGACTTCACGCGGCTCGGTCCGGGGGTGACGCTCAGCCCGGGCGTGCTCGCGGAGAAGCTGCACTTCTTCGTGGCCGAGGTCGACCCGTCGACGCGGGGCACGCCCACCGAGGACGGTACGCCGGTCGAGGAGCGGGCCGAGGTGCGCTTCGTGACCCTGGACCACGCGCTCGCCGCCTGCCGTGATGGCCGCGTCGCCGATCTCAAGACCGAGACCGCCATCCGCCGCCTCCAGGACCACCTGCGCGAGGGGAGCCAGCCGTGAAGCGCAAGAACGGTCAGGGCGGCGTCCTGCTCATCTACAAGAAGTCCGCGTACCAGATCTACGTGCGTGAGCGGAAGAACGAGCGCATCAAGGAGCTCGTCCAGCGCGGCGATCGATCCGTGCAGGACATCTTGTCTGCGGATCGCGCGCACGTGGAGACCATCGACGAGGCTCGCAAGGCGGTCCGCGAGATCGGCGTGCGCGGCGTCTTCCGCTACCGGAGCGACGAGACGCTGGTGGAGGGCTTCGATCTCATCGTGACCATCGGCGGCGACGGCACCCTCCTCTGGGCGTCGCACCGCGTACCCCCGGGCATCCCCGTGCTCGCCATCAACAGCGCGCCCGAGCACAGCGTCGGCCACTTCTGCGGCGGGCGGAAGGGCAGGGTCCAGAGCGCGATCGTCGCCGCGCTCGAGGGGCGGCTGCGCCGCACGCACCTCACGCGCATGCAGGTGGAGCTGGACGGGGTCGTCATCCACAAGCGCGTGCTGAACGACGCGCTCTTCTGTCACAAGAGCCCCGCGGCCACGACGCGCTACCTGATCGACGTCGACGGAGTCAGCGAGGAGCACAAGTCGAGCGGCCTCTGGGTCGGGCCGGCCGCGGGCTCCACCGCCGCGCAGCGCTCGGCGGGCGGGCGCGTGTTGCCGCCGGGCTCGCGCAAGCTCCAGTACATCGTCCGTGAGCCCTACGTGCCGCCCGACGGGCACTACCGCTTCTGTCGCGGGACCATCAAGAACGGCGACGCGCTGCGCGTCTACAGCAAGGTGCGCGAGGGCCGCATCTTCATCGACGGCCCGCACGTCGTGCACGAGGTCACCATCGGCCGCGAGCTGGTCTTCCGCCGCAGCCCGGAGTCGCTGACCCTCCTGGCCTTCCCGCGGGCCCAGCGGTGAGGCGCGCCTTCGCGTTCCTCTTCTTGATCGCCTGCGGGCCGGACCCCGCGCCTGCGCCCATCGAGCCGACGCCGCCGCCCACGCGCTCGGCCGCCCAGGACCGCGCGCTGCGTCACATGGCGATCGACGTCGCGGAGGCGCAGCTGTGCGGGCTCTTGCTCGACCGCTTCGTGCCGCTCCCCGAGGACCGCCCCGAGCGCCCGCGCGATCGCCTGCCGCTCGTCGAGGGGCGGCTCTGGCTGAGCGAGTGTCACGCGGAGCGTCGGGGAGACGCGCTCGCCCTCCACCTCGCGGGGCGCGGCTGGCAGCGCGTGGAGCGGAGCGCGGCCGGACCGCTCGGGAGCTCCTTCTCGGTGCGCGGCGTCGTGCGCCTCGAGGCGACCCTGGACCTCGAGGCCGAGCTCGACCTCGGCTACGACGAGCGCACCCACCGCGCGAGCGTGACCCTCACCCCGCGGACCACGCCGCGCGCGCGGGTGACCCCCATCGGCTCGGTGCCCGTGTCGGCCGACGGAGGCTGGTCGAGCGTCGTCGGCGGTCTCGGCGGGCTGCTCGGCACCTCGCCCGAGGCGCGCGCCCGCCCCATGCTCGAGGCGCAGGCCGCGATCACGGTGGAGCGCGAGCTGGCCCGCGGCGCGACGCTCCAGCTCGACCTCTGCACCGGGCAGCTGCACGCGACGCTGGGCGCGCTCGGCGACGGAGAGGCCGTGCCCGCGCCGCCCTACGCGGACGACGAGGTCCGCTTCCGCGACAACCTGCGGGTGCGCCTGCGCGACGGCGCCTTCGATCTCAGCGGACCGTTCGACGGACCGATCCACGTGGACCTCGAGGTGGAGTCGGGCGAAGGCGTCAACGCGGCGATCCTCTGCGGACCCGAGGCCGCCCTCACCGCGTCGGCGTTCCTGAGCTCGGGTGAGACGCCGTACCCCGCGCACCCCGAGCGCTCGCTTTCGGTCCGCCGCGGCGCGCCCGCCACGCTGACCCTCCCGGAGGGCTGCCCCCGCGCGCACCTCTACGTCAGCGCCGTCGACCGGCGGACGCCGACCACGTTCCGCTACCGGGTGCGCGACGACGCCGAGGTCGAGCCCCTGGTCCGCTGCCGCTGACCGCGCCGGAACGACAGCCAGATCAGCGAGAGCAGCCACGCCCCGCAGAAGGGCGTGACCCAGTCGCCGATCGAGACCCACGGCGTCGCGCCCTCGAGGATCCGGACGTCGGCGACGAACGACGCCTGCACGAACGAGTCGGTCCGCGCGAGATCCTCGCCCGTCGCCGCGGTGTGGCCGCTGACCCCCGTGTTGACCGCGCGGACGAGATCGCGCCGCGTCTCGATCGCGCGCAGCCGGGCGTTCATGTGGTGCAGGTGCGGCGCGGTCGTGTCGCCGAACCAGGCGTTGTTGGTCACGTTCGCCCAGAAGTCCGGGGCCGCGTGCGCCTGCTCGCGCACGTGGTCGGCCAGGAGATCCTCGTAGCAGTTGAGCACGCCCACCCGCGCCCCCGCGACCTCGACGATCTGCGCGCCCTCTCCCGGCGTCAGCCCCCTCGGGAAGACCTGGAGCCAGGGGACGACGTCCCAGAGCGGGGTGTACTCGCCGAACGCCAGGAGCCGCACCTTGTCGGCGATGCCCGTGACCTCCCCGCCGCGCGCGACCGCGATCGCCGAGTTGTAGCGGTCGCCCGTGCCCAGCGTGAAGGTGCCCGCCAGTCGGCCCTCCGCGTCGCTCGCCGCGGCGGTGAACGGCGCGCCGTCGGTCGTCAGCACGCCGACGATCAGCGGGCCGCGGACTCCGTCCGAGAGCAGCCCGAGCGGGCCGCCGCGCTCGCGGCGCGCGCCGCGGTGGACGGGGAACGGGTAGCTGCTCTCCGGCCAGACCACGAGCGACGCCCCGTCAGCCTCGAGCGCCGCCGTCATCGCGCGCAGCTGCCGCAGGTGGTCGACGTGCTGCCGCGGGTCGTGCTTGTCGTGGATGCCGACGTTGGGCTGCACGATCCCCACCGCGATCGCGGGCGCCGTCTCGCGCTGGTGAGCGACCTGGTGCATGCGCAGCGCGCCATACGAGGGCGGCCCGGCGAGCGCGATCGCCGCGACGACGAGCGGAGCGCGCCTCGACGTGCGCAGCCCGGTGACGATCCCGCAGCCGACGAAGGCCACGAGCCCGTCGAGGAGCGGCAGCCCGCCCAGCTCCGCCACCTGCGCGTAGGGCAGGAAGCCGAGCTGGCTGAGCCCGTAGCGCCACGGGAAGATCGCGGGCGCGAGGGTGTGCGCGACCACCAGCGCCAGCGGCAGGACGATCCAGCCGGGGAGCCCACGGCGGATCAGGGTCACGGTCACCCCGCCCGCCGTCACCCAACCGAGCGACTGGCCCACCCAGAGGAGCGCGCCGGTGGGCAGCGCGGCCACGAGCGGGAAGCGGCCGAACTCCATCAGCAGCTCCACCACCCAGTACATGGAGTAGAGGTTCGCGACGCCGCCCGTCAGGAGGCCCAGCCCGAGCGAGGACCGAAGCGAGACGGCCGCGCCAGGGCTCGGCTCGATGGCCAGCAAGAGAGCGGCCGGGGCGAGCATCGTCACGAGCGACAGCTCGGTCGGCGCGCCGCCGAGCCCGATGGCGACGCCGCCGAACGCGGCGAGCAGCGCGCGCCTCACCTCAACCCCGGAGGAGGATCGCGCCCGGCTTCATCTCGAAGGTGGCGGGGAGGGCGCCCGGCGCCTCTCCGTCCACGTCGAGCAGGACGCGCTCGTGCGGCACCACGGGCTCGGCCCTCACGCGGCGCGCGCGGGTGAAGCTCACGCCGGGGCGCCCGAGGTGCCGCCCCAGGTAGACGTCGGCGCTCATCGCGAGCGACTCGCGAGCCGTCAGCTCGAGCATGACCACGTCGAACTCGCCGTCGTCGATCTCCGCGCGCGGCGCGATCTCCATGCCGCCGCCGAAGTACCGCCCGTTGGCCACCGCGAGGTTGAGGATCTCCACGACCTGCGGCGCGTCGTCGTCGAGGGTGACCCGCACCTTCTGGTTCCGATAGCCGACCATCGCGCGCAGCGTGCCGAGCAGGAACGCGGGCGTGCCCCCCATCCACTTGGGGCTCTCGTTGACGACGCGGTCCACGCGCCCCGAGAGGCCGAAGCTCGCGATGTTCAGGAACGCGCGCGAGCGGCGCTGGCCGTCGTCGTCCACGAAGGTCAGCCACCCCACGTCGACCTTGCGAGGGCGCGCCCAGCACATGCGCGTGACCATGGGCTCGACGCGCTTGCTGACCCCGAGCGTGCGCCGGAAGTCGCCGCCCGTGCCGCAGGGGAGGGGGCCGAGCCACGCGCCCTCGGCGACGGGCGCGCCGTCCTCGTCGAAGAAGCCGTTCACGGCCTCGTTGAGCGTCCCGTCGCCGCCCACCACGGCCACGCCCGCGGTCCCCGCCGCGAGGGCCTCCCGCACGATGCGCGTGGCGTCGCCCGGGCCGCTCGTCAGGGCGACGTCGAAGCGGGCGCCGGCCGCCTCGAGCGCGCGCCGGAGCTCGGGGAGGCGTCGCTCCGCCGTCCCCGCGCCCGCCCGCGGGTTGACCACCAGTAGGAAAGCGTCGTCCATGCGGGGCGCACCATATCGCGAAACGCGCGCCTTTTCCCTCGCTCGCGGTACCCTCGCCGCGCATGGAATCGGCGGCGCCACTGTCTCGTGCTCGGCTCTGGCGAGCGCAGGCCCTCATCGGGGCCGCGCCGGTCCTCGTCTGGGCTGGTCTCCACCTCTGGGAGCAGTGGGCGTCGTTCGCCGGGCGCTCCGCCTACGCCGCGCGCGTGGCCGCCACGAGCCACGGCGCCGCGGCGATCGCGACCGAGCTGCTCCTCGCGATCGCGCCCGCGCTGGCCTGGATCGGGCTGGAGCTTCACCTGCGCCGCGGCGAGGAGCCGCCCGCGCTCGTCGGCGCGATGGCGGAGGAGCCCGAGACGGCGCGCCGCCTCGGCCTGCTCGTGAAGGCCGGGAGCTGGCTCTTCTTCGCGTGGCTGCTCTTCCACGTGGGCTGGCTCTGGTGGCCCAAGCTCGTCGAGGGCTCCGATCCGATCCGGAGCTGGATCCAGCTCCGCGCCGGCATGGGCGCCTGGGCGATCGCCATCCCCAACGCGATCGGCCTCACCGCCTTCGGCTTGCACGTCTGGGGCGCGGTCCCGAGGGCGCTCGTGGCCTTCGGGCTCGGCGCCGAGCCGTCCACCCGCCGCACGACGCGGCTCTGCGCGGGCCTCGTCGCCGTCGCGTTCGTCGTCCTCTACGCCCAGCTCGCGGGCTGGCACGCGGCGGGCGCGGGCACCCTCTGGAGCTTGGAGTAACCTACCGCCGTGGGACGCGTCTGGGCCATCGCCATCAACACGTTCCGCGAAGCGGTGCGCGACAAAGTGCTGTACGGCGTGCTGGGCTTCGCCTGCGCCATCCTCCTGTTCACGCTCGCCCTCGCGGAGCTCTCGCTCCACCAGCAGCGCCGGGTGGTGCTCGACGTGGGCATCGCGTCGATCTCGCTCTTCAGCGTGGTCATCGCGATCTTCCTCGGCAGCTCGCTCCTCTACAAGGAGATCGAGCGCAAGACCCTCTACGTCATCTTGCCCAAGCCGATCCATCGGTGGCAGTTCCTGCTCGGCAAGTACGTCGGCATCGTCGTCACGGCCGCCGTCTTCATCGCCATCATGGGGGGCATCCAGCTCTGGGTGACCTCCGTGCAGGCCGAGGTGCCGATCTGGATGGTCACCGCGCTCCCGCTGGTCGGGCTCGCCGTCCTCGGAGGCGCGATGTGGCGGGCGCGCGACCGGACCGCGGTCCTGGTCCCCTGGTCGTTCGCCTGGCTGGCCGCCTCGGCGGCGGTGTGCGCGACCACCGACGTCGACATCGCGACCATCGGCGCGGCGCTCCTGCTCATCGCGGGCGAGGTCCTCGTGCTCACCGCGGTGGCGCTCCTCTTCTCGAGCTTCTCCACGCCCTTCCTCACCGGCGCGCTCACGCTCGGCGTGTGGCTGGTGGGGCGCTCGGCGGACGAGATGCTCGGGATGCGCTCGAACACCCTCGGCGAAGGGGTCAAGACGTTCCTCGCCGGGCTCGGTCGCGTCGTGCCGAACTTCCACCTCTTCTACCCGGGGCGGAGCGCGCTGACGGGGGAGACCGAGCTGCCGGGCGGGCTCCTGGCCTACCTCGGCACCACGATGGGCTACGGCGTCGCCTACGCCGCGGTGCTCCTCATCGCGGCGATGCTGATCTTCCGTCGGCGAGACTTCCTCTGATGCGGCTCTCGGCGCGCCTGCTGGTGGCGGTCGGCGTGCTGCTCGCGGTGCTCGCGGTGCGCATCGTCGGCGCCTCGAACGCCGAGCTCGCCCGGGGGGACGAGCTGCGGGCCCGCGACGACGTGGACGCGGCGATCCTCGCCTACCGCCGCGCGGCCCGATGGTACGCGCCCGGCAACCCGAGCTCGACCGACGCGCTCGATCGCCTGGCCGCGATCGCGCTCGCCGCGCACGAGGCGGGCGATCTCGAGACCTCGCTCGCGGCGTGGCGCGCGCTCCGCGGAGCCATCCTGTCGACGCGCAGCCTCTGGGTGCCGCACCCCGATCGCCTCTCTCGCGCGGAGACCCAGATCGCGATCCTGATGGCCGAGCGCGCGGGCCCGACCGAGCGCGCCGAGACGCAGCGCCGCGCGCGATCCCAGCTCGAGCTGCCGCCGCGGCCGCACCTGATCTGGACCGTGCTCCTGCTCGCCGGCTGGCTCGCGTGGACCCTGGGGGCGTTCGCGTTCGCGAGCTGGGCGCTGGACGAGGAAGATCGCCCGCGCGGCCGCCAGGCGCAGCTCTGGGGCACCGTGGTCGTGCTCGGCTTCGGGATCTTCGTCATCGGCATGGCCCTCGCCTGACGTGTTGATGGCGGGCCGCGGAACGAGTAATCCCACGCGGTGGACAATCTGCGCATCGAAGGTGGCGTCCCGCTGAAGGGGACCCTGCGGATCAGCGGGGCCAAGAACGCGGCGCTGCCCATCCTCTGCGCCTCGCTCCTCGCGGACGGGGACAGCTGCTTCCGGAACGTACCGGACCTGACCGACATCCGGACGACGGCGAAGCTGCTCCGCCACCTCGGGCTCGACGTCGAGGTGGAGCCGCCGGTCGTGAAGGTGACGGGGCGCCCGGTCGGGGATCCCGACGCGCCCTACGACCTCGTCCGCAAGATGCGCGCGAGCGTGCTGGTCCTCGGGCCGCTCACCGCGCGCTACGGCAAGGCGCGGGTCTCGCTCCCGGGGGGCTGCGCGATCGGCGCGCGCCCGATCGATCTCCACCTCAAGGGCCTCGAGGCGATGGGCGCGGTGATCGAGCTCGAGCACGGCTACGTCAACGTCGAGGTGCCCAAGGGCCGCCTCCGCGGCGCGGACATCTGGCTCGACGTGCCCACCGTCACCGGAACCGAGAACCTCATGAGCGCGGCCGTGCTCGCCAAGGGCCGGACCACGCTGATGAACGCGGCCCGCGAGCCCGAGGTCGAGGAGCTCGCCCGGGTGCTCAACAAGATGGGCGCCAACGTCGAGGGCGCGGGCACCGACACGATCACCATCCAGGGCGTCGAGGCGCTCCAGCCGATCGATCACGCCATCATCGCCGACCGGATCGAGGCGGGGACCTTCATGGTGGCCGCGGCCGCGACGGGCGGCGACGTCTTCCTCGACGGCGTCACCTTCGATCACCTGCAGGCGGTGGGCGCGAAGCTCCGCGAGGCCGGGGTCGAGGTGGAGCGCGAGGGGAACGGGATCCGGGTCTCGGGCCGCCCGCCGTTCCTTCCGGTCGACATCACGACCGCGCCGTACCCCGACTTCCCGACCGACATGCAGGCGCAGCTGATGATGCTCATGTGCCTCGCGGACGGCGCGAGCGTGATCACGGAGACCATCTTCGAGAACCGCTTCATGCACGTCTCCGAGCTCAACCGCATGGGCGCGGACATCGAGGTGCAGGGCCGGCGCGCGGTGGTGAGGGGCCCCTCGACCTTGCAGGGCGCCTCGGTCATGGCGACGGACCTTCGCGCCAGCGCGTCGCTCGTCGTGGCCGGGCTCGTCGCGGAAGGGGTGACAGAAGTCTTGCGCGTGTACCACATCGATCGCGGCTACGAGCGCATCGAGCAGAAGCTCTCGCAGGTCGGCGCGAACATCACGCGGGTGCCCGGAGAGGTCTGATGGCGCGCCCGCTGACGATCGCGGTCCCGAAGGGGCGGATCCTGAAGCAGCTCTGCGTGCTGCTCGAGAAGGCCGGCCTCGACCCGGCCACCCTCCGCGCCGACGACCGGCGCCTGGTGCGCGACGACCCCGAGGCCGGCCTGCGCTACCTGCTGCTCAAGCCGGACGACGTGCCCACCTACGTGGAGTACGGCGCGGCGGATCTCGGGGTGGTCGGCCGCGACGTCCTGCTCGAGCGCGAGTACGACCTCTACGCGCCGCTCGATCTCGGCATCGGCCGCTGCCGCATGATGGTCGCGGGCCTCCCGGACGCGCCCGAGCCCGCGCGCACGCTGCGCGTCGGCACCAAGTTCCCCAACGTCGCGGGCCGCCACTACCGCCGTCAGGGCAAGCCGGTCGAGATCATCTTCGTGCAGGGCTCGGTGGAGCTGGCCCCGCTCACCGGGCTCGCCGATCGCATCGTCGATCTGGTCGAGAGCGGCGAGACGCTGCGGCAGAACGGGCTCGTCACGCTGGAGCACGTCTGCGACGTCTCGAGCGTGGTCGTCGCCAACCGCGCGGGCCTCAAGCTCGAGCGCTCCCGCATCCGGCCGCTGCTCGACGCGCTGGCGGCGGCCACGGCCGCGTAGCGAGCGGCGCGTAGGGCGGTCTCAGCGCGCGCTCCGGAGCCGTCCGAACAGCACGATGGCGAAGGAGACCGCGAGCAGCGCGCCGAGCGCGTAGAGCCAGTAGGGCGTCTCGTCGGGCGGCTCGGGGATGGACAGGCGCGCGGTGAGCGGGATGGGCTCGCCGGCGCGGAAGTCGCCCAGGTAGAACAGGTCTTCGGTCGGCTCGGTGGGGGCCTCCTCGGCTCCGCTCGCGATCAGGCTCGCGCCGTCGCGGGCGCGGAACGCCACGTCGGTGCGGTCGAAGACCTCTCGGCGGACCATGCGGTCCTCGAAGGACACGGTCTGCTCGCCGCCCTCGAGCGGGACGATCGCGACCATCTCGACCGTGAGCGCCGTGTCTCGCACCGCGCCGATCGGATCGAAGTAGCCGTCGCCCCAGCTCGGGTGCAGCTCCGCCTCGTCGACGAAGATCGGCAGCTCGGTGCGCAGCCCCTCGGCCCACTGCGCGAGGTAGGCGTCGCTCTCCGCCGCGCCGACCTCGCCGTCGCCGTTGGTGTCGGCCGCCTCGAGCACGCGCCGGCCCTCTTCCGGGCCGAGCGTGAGCGAGACGACGACGCGCGCGCTCCGTCCGGAGACGTCGAGCTTCAGGTAGCGCTCTGCCCTCGCGATGTCGTGGCCGACGTGCGCCGAGGCGCCCGTCGGCCAGAAGGTCGAGCAGAGACAGAGCGACAGCAGGCAGGCCGACGGAAGCCGCCGGCTCACCTCACGCCTCCTCGGTCTCCTCGGCCTCGGGCTCAGGCTCGGCGAGGGACTCGAGGAAGCGGATCGCGGTCATCACCCCGAAGCCGCTGCCGCCCTTGGGCGCGACCCCGTGCGGGCGGTCGAGGAAGGCCGGGCCCGCGATGTCGAGGTGCATCCAGCGCGCGTCGCCGACGAACTCCTTGAGGAAGAGCGCGGCCGTGATCGCGCCGCCCTCGCGGTTGCCGGTGTGCTTGAGATCCGCGATGTCGCTCTTGAGCATCTCGCGGAGCTCGGGGTTGAGCGGGAGCCGCCAGTAGCTCTCCCCCTCGACCTGCGAGGCCGCGCTGTACCGCGCCGCGAAGTCGTCGTCGTCGCTGAAGAGGCCGGCCGTCCACGGGCCCAGGGCCACCATGCAGGCTCCCGTCAGCGTCGCGTGATCGAAGAGGTAGTCCGCGCCGATCTCCTTGGTCGCGTAGGCGAGCGCGTCGGCGAGCACGAGGCGGCCCTCGGCGTCGGTGTTGATGATCTCGACGAACTTGCCGTCGAGCGACGGGAAGACGTCACCCGGGCGGTAGGCGTCGTCACCGAGCATGTTCTCGGTGGAGCCGATGACGCCGTGCACCTCGATGGGCAGGTCGAGCCGCGCGGCCGCGAGCACGACGCCCACGGTGGTGGCGGCGCCGGCCATGTCGCACTTCATGTCGAGCATCGACTTGGCGGGCTTGAGGCAGAGGCCGCCCGCATCGAACGTCAGGCCCTTGCCCACGAAGCAGACCTTGGCCACGGGCTTCCTGCCCTTGGGCTTGTGGGTCATGTGGATGAAGCGAGGCTCCTGGCCGCTGCCGCGGTTGACCGCGAGCAGCAGGTGCATGCCCAGCTTCTCGATGCCCTTCTTGTCCCAGACCTTGCACTGGACGCCGAGCTCCTTGCACTGCGTCTTGGCGAACTCGGCCAGCGCGGTCGGGTGCAGGTCGTTCGGAGGCGCGTTCACGAGGTCGCGCGCGTGGTTGACGCTCTCGCCGAGCGCGACGCCCGCGTTCTGCGCCTCGCGCAGCTCAGGAGTGCGCTTGCTGACGAGGATCTTCGCGCTGCCGAGCGTCTTCTTCGGCGCGCGGTCGCCCGTGAAGTAGCGGTCGAAGCGGTAGCCGCCGAGCACCGCGCCCGAGGTCGCGGCGCGCACGAGCGCCGGGTCCTCGGAGGGCAAGGCGATCGCCACGGTGCCGTAGGTGCTCGCGGCCTGTCCCGCGGTCGCCGCGAGCTGCCGGACGGCGGCCACGTCGGGCTCGCCGTCGCCGAGACCGACGAGCAGCACGGACTTCGCCTTGATGCCGCCGGGCGTGCACTTGAGCGTCTGTCCGGCCTTGCCGGAGAAGTCGTCGAGTCGGATCGCGTTGCGCAGAGCCTTGTTCGACGCCTTGTCGATGGCCTTGACGTTCGCGTCCCGGCTCGGGTTGCCGGAGACGCCGATCGCCAGCAGGTCGGCGCGAACGTCAATGGGTGCGTCGGTGGAGAGCGTGACCTTCATTCTTGGTTCCTTCCCCGTGGGGCTGAATCGCCACCCCCCGCGGTGCGGGCCGCATCCTGCCATGGCGCCGCCGATGTCTCAAGCGTGGGGCAATGACGCGCTCGGACCCCCCTCTCGGCCGGCGTCCGCCACCCCTCCGCCCGCCACCCCCGCCAATTCGCGCTCGTAAGTACGCGAGATCACTGATCGGGGGATCCGGCACGCCGCCTGCTCTGTCTCCAGGTGACGCGGACAGGCCGCGTCGACAACACGAATCACGAAATACTGGAGACGAATCATGAACACCCTCGACAACCTCATCCGCCTTCGCTGGGTCCGCGCCGCGCTCGCCGCGTTCGGTCTCGCCGCCGCGCTCGCCACCGCGATGCCCGCCGGCGTCGAAGCTCAGCGCAGCTCCGCGAGCGAAGCCGCCCAGCCCGACGGCGTCGTCAACATCCAGACCGCCACCGTCGATCAGCTCCGGCTGCTCCCCGGGATCGGTCCCTCGAAGGCGGAAGCCATCGTGTCGCACCGTGAGCGCCGCGCTTTCCGCCGGGTGGAGGATCTGATGCGCGTCCGTGGCATCGGGCGCGCGACCTTCCGTCGCCTCCGCTCGATGCTCACCGTCGACGGCCCCACCACGATGGCGGGCCCCCAGCGGGCGGCGTCCGCGAGCGAGTGAGGCGTGGCTCCGGGTGACGCCAAGGGGCGTCACCCGGAGCGCGACCGCGCGCCCTGCACGGCCGGCTCTCCCAAAGCGAAGCCGCGATCCGTCGTAGACCCCAGCGCCGCGCGCTGGGGTCGCGGCGCGAGAAGCGAGCGGCAGGAGCGCGACCGCGCGCCCTGCACGGCGGGCTCTCCCAAAGCGAAGCCGCGATCCAGCCTAGACCCCGGCGCCCCGCGCTGGGGTCGCGGCGCTAGAAGCGAGCGGCAGGAGCGCGACCGCGCGACCTGCACGCGCGAGCCGCGAGGGCCCCAGCGCCCCGCCGCTGGGGTCGCGCAACGGTACGACCAGGCGGCCAGCTTTCGCGCAGCGAAAGCGCGAGCCGCAGGGGCCCCAGCGCCCCGCCGCTGGGGTCGGCGTGAGAGCGCGCGGAGCGCGCGCCGCGCCGTAGTTGGGAGGGGGGCCCCATGGGCGCTTCGCCCCATGGGGGG